>NZ_LWFH01001246.1:0-889 GCF_001635725.1 Oleiphilus sp. HI0066 | reverse complement strand
ATTAGTGGAGGGTGAATATCGTGGGCGTGTAAAGGCGATCAAACTCAATCACGCTGCCTTGCAAGAGCTAGAAAAAATAGAAGATCGTACGCGAAGAAAGGACGTTGTCATTGATGATGAGGCGCTATATAGCTTGTACGATGGCCTACTGCCAAAACATGTTGTGAGCGATGCTGCGCTCGAAAAATGGTATCGCCAAGCAAGCGAGAATGACAAGCTCCGTCTTGTCTTTAGTGAAGAGCAACTTAAACTAGATAATGCCGCGAGCTTTGATGCTGGGATGTTTCCAGACACCCTAGAAAACAATGGTATCAAGTTTCCTTTAACATACTCCTTTAAACCAGGAGCTGCGGAGGATGGGATCAGTATTAACGTTCCAGCGCGCGCAGCAAGGCAGGTTACGGCCGCGCGCCTTGAGAAGTTAGTCCCTGGTTTACTTAAAGAAAAATGCACGCAGTTGATCAAGAATTTACCTCGAACACTGCGTAAACACTTTGTACCTGTTCCGGATACAGTTAATAAAATCTTTGAAAAAGTCGAATCCAGTACTGATCCCTTATTAGAAAGCTTGGCTGCGCAGCTAAAGTATCTAACAGGCGTTAATGTGCCTATTGAAGCGTGGAATGTTGATTTGCTCGATGATCATTTACGTTTGAATATCCGAGTGCTTGATGACAATGGAAAGTTAATTACTCAAGGAAGGGATCTCGTTAAAGTTGTAGAGAAAGCTGATGAGTACTTAAAGGATAAGCCAGATGCAGACGCTCAGGATTCAGTGCGCAATGAACAAGAGGTATTAGCGTGGGATTTCGATCTGCCAGAGTCTATTGAAGTTTCCCAAGCTGGTATCAGACTGAATGTATATCCTTGCTTGATCGATAAGAAAAAA
>NZ_LWFH01001245.1:0-16819 GCF_001635725.1 Oleiphilus sp. HI0066 | reverse complement strand
AGCTCGATTTCAATATACGAAGAATATCTTCTGCTAGTCGCTTACTTATGCTTGAACGTTTAAATTTATCAATGAACATTGTTCTTCGGCTGTTGCATAATTCGAGGGATCGAACAGCAATTCTTGCTTCTTTCGAATTTGTAGGCGAGAAAACTTCGGCATTAGACACTTCGTTGTCAATAAACTCTGCCGCATACCCAGCTACTCCCGCCAAAATCGGCTTTCCCGTGGCCGCGTATTCGAAAATTTTTGAAGGAAGTACTTTTTCAAAGGCTTTGCAGTCATTTAGGTGCAAGAAAAGTATATCCGCTTTTTGGTACTCTTCGATTAATTCTTTGCGTTGAACTGGTTGTGTGAGTTCAACGTTTTCAATGTCTGCAATGCTTTTTTCTAAAGCCTGTTTACGTCCCCCGTCGCCGATAATTTTAAAATGGTAATTTGACCCGAGGGCTTCAGCTAACTGAGGGATGATGAGGTGAAGGCCTTGGCCTTCGCCAATGTTACCAGCATAAAGGATAGTGATTGGCCGATGTTCCTGTTTTCTCGGGTTTGCTTGAGAAGTTAGGCTTTTTCTTGCGCTGATAAACTCTTCATCGATTCCGTTGGTAAAAAACTGATAGCGAACGTTTGGGTAGCGCTGCTCAAAATAATCTCTAAACCCGCCCGATACGAGGTTGATAGTTTTCGCTTTTGAAAAACTGTAGTTCTCTATTGTATTGAGCACTGGCTTTGCAAAAAAAATGATCTTTTTCGGAATAAGGTCTTCGAGTGTGTCGACGAAAATATCTCGAATATCTAGGTAGTAGGGTATTTCTCTACTTCGAGCAATCCGCGCTGTTAAAAAGGCAGTAAATAGGCGAGAACTTGTACCGTAAACAACATCAAAATTGTGCCCTTTAATAATATGCTGTGCTTGTCGGTAAAAGTGAGTAAAGGCCTTGGCTTGGTCAAGCATTCCGCTTTTATGGGGAGGTAATGCAATACGGTGAATTGTGATGTTACCTTGCTGTTCTTGTGCAGGGGCTTCTGCTGCAAAGCTTGCGTAGCGATTAGGTAAGGTCGTTATAACAGTGACTTCGAGGCCTTCTATTTTCTTGAGTTCTTCAACGAGTGCGGTTGACCGGAATGAGCCAGCACATAGGTCCGGCGTAAAATAAAATGAAAGGAATAGTAGCTTCAAGATTAGTTCTCGCTTTCGAACTCAATTACTGTGATGTGGCTGTTTTTGCTCATTTTTACTGCGATGCTTTTGTTTGGGATGCTCATTCCAAAATAAGGGTGCCAAGTGCCTTCTTTAACCTTGATCATATCTTCAGTTTTTATAAGCATACTTTTTTGATTGCTGACCCTAGTATCTGAATCAATAACTAGTTTGACTAAGTGAGGGTTTAATTTTTCGATTTTTACTTCAGGATGAAAATGAAAGTAAATGGTGCCTTCGCACGTTTTTTTATCGACCTTTTTAGATGAGCGTTTAAAAATATCCTCAATTATCAAAGCGTGCTCATCAAGCGTTAATGTTCGTTGATGTTCGCCTCGTTCATTTTGATTGCCTAGCTGTTTATAGCCATTGTGCGATGCTTTTAGACTAAAGGATTCGTTGCTAGAGCTCGCGTTGATTAATCTGCCATAGGCACGTTTGGCGACCCGAAAACCGTCCCAGACTTCAGACGAGCTTTGTTGGTTAAATTCCACTGTTGAGTGGGCTGGCGTTTGCCGTTGTCGCAACCGCTCTTTTCCTGCCCCATACATCGATGTGCCGGAGTTAACGATTATTCTCTGTTGCTTGTATGAGTATTCGAAGCTCAGCGTATCTGCATGTGCATGGCCTGGTAAATAGTCGGGCCCAACGTTTCCATGATCCAACAGAATAATGCGATCATCTTTTTGTAATCGGCTGTAGCCGCTTTGTTCAAATGTTGTGATGCCCTGTTCGATTGGTTGATGTGTTATCCCTAGTCGCTTTGCAAACGAAAATATATGTTCAACAGGGGGGGCAATACCGAAGGCGGCATCGTTAAAAAAGCTAATGTCCCCGTCAGGGTGCGTCATCCCTTCAAGATATGTCAGAGCTTTACTTGCGACTGCTGTCCATTGATCTAGATGTGCGTTTAGTTTTGCGTTGCCGCTTATATATGAGAGTTCTATTAGCTCCAATAAGTCATTTAGCAGTATGCAGTGATACATGGGGCTTAACTCAAAATGCCCTCCATCACTAAGAAATTGCTCTTTAGTTTGTTGTTCTAATATCTTTAGCCCTTTATCTAGAAAGCGTTCTGTTTGTGGAGTTTTTAAATAAGCTCCTGCAAATACGAGCGCTTTTGCATTTGCAAATAGATGATTGCCTAAGATGTGGTATTCAAGCTGTTGACCAAGGGCTTCGGTTTGTTGCTGTAGGCTTGCGTCGGCAGTCTCGTTCTTTCGTTCTTGCTTTGACAGCCATTTAACCCAGTTGACGATTCGAAGCGACAAAGGGTAGGGCTCCCAGCCATTACCTGAGCAGGCAGGATTTTCATTTATCCATCGTTTGATTAGAACTTCGTGTTGATTGTATCGTGTCTGCGAATCTCTGGCATTGAGATCGTCAAAATAGTGCAGGTTGTACAGCCATAGCTTGGCTAGCGTTGGATTATTCCAATCGCTTGTTGTGCTGATAGTGTGTGTTTCGTTCAAAAAGCCGAAGGTGTTTGCATCAAGCATGGATGGCTCTAGAAATTCAGGCCCTTCCCAGCGCCATTCTTGGGAATCAACCTGTTTGTAGTATTCAAGCGGCTTAATGTTAGGGCGTTTAAAGCGATAGTAGATCCGATAAAATATCTGCTGCCATTGTAGGTACTTGATAGTGTGGTAGTAGAGATAGGCTTTGTTGAGCATTTGAACAAGTTAAGGCGTAATGACGCTGTTAATGGCGTGATTTATTCGGCTTGCCGCTTCCCCATCTCCATAAGGATTATGCGCTTCAGACATCACTTTATATGTGCTTTCATTGCACAAAATATCGGAGGTGTTTTCGATGATTTTTGTGGGGTCTGTACCGACTAGGCGAACGGTGCCTGCCTCAACGGCCTCTGGCCTCTCGGTCACTTCACGTGTGACGAGCACCGGCTTACCGAATGATGGTGCTTCTTCCTGTATGCCGCCTGAGTCAGTAATCACCATGTCGCATTTGTCCAATAGCCAAACGAAAGGCAGGTAGTCTTGTGGCTCGATCAAAAGAATGTTTTCGCAACCGCCTAAAGCTTCTTTTACCGGCTTTTGAACATTCGGGTTTAGGTGAACAGGGTACACTAAAAGCCAGTCAGGTTTTTCAGTGGCAATCGTTTTTAAAGCGGTGCAAAAATCAATAAAACCTTGCCCGAAGTTTTCTCGTCGGTGGCCGGTGATCAGAATAAAGCGCCCAGGCTTAGCCGCTATTTTGTCAATACAGTGCGCCGGAAGCTTCGGTGCCCATTGCTCGGGCTTGTAGTTTTTGATCTTTTCTCTAACAGATAACAGTGCATCAATCACCGTGTTACCTGTGACCAGAATTTTATCTTCAGCGATACCTTCGTTGAGCAGATTTTGCTTGGCTGTTTCGGTGGGTGCAAAGTGTAGGCTTGCAATGCGCCCGACTAGCGAGCGATTCGCTTCTTCAGGAAAGGGGGCGAGCATGTTACCTGTGCGAAGACCTGCTTCAACATGGCCAACCGGAATGTGTTGGTAAAATGCGGCAAGCGCGGCTGAAAAGCAGGTTGTTGTGTCGCCATGCACAAGTACTAGATCAGGCTTGCACTCTGAAAGTACGTCTCGTAAGCCAAGAAGAACGCGACTGGTGACGTCGTATAAATCCTGATTGGCTTTCATGATGTCCAGATCAAAGTCGGCAGTGATTTCGAAGAGCTCCAGAACTTGATCCAGCATCTCGCGATGCTGTGCAGTAACGGCCACTAGGCTTTCTATTTCCGGGTTGGCTTCTAAGGCTTTAACGACCGGCGCCATTTTGATGGCTTCCGGGCGTGTGCCAAAAATACTGAGTACTTTCATCGCTTCCTGCTTAGTAATTTTTTTACGCTATTTATTTAATAATGCCGCGCGTATCAATGATGATCTTTTCGCTGAGCTTTGTTGCAGAGAGTGTTTTGAACTGTTGATGGTCAACCAATACCAAAATGATATCGGCATCTTCAATCGCTTGGTCAAAACCAAATAACTCAAAGCTGGCGTGTGTTTTTATATTGGGTTCGCAAACACGCAGTTCACCAATGTTTAGTTCTTGTAGTTTCTCGACAATTTCTACCGATGGCGATTCTCTAAGGTCGTCCACATCTGCTTTGAATGCCAAGCCGAGGCAGGCAATAACTGGTCGCTTAAAGCGCTCAGCCTTTTCTCTAACCTTGCTAATGACCCACTCGGGTTTATGATCATTTACTTCACGTGCGGTTCGAATCAGTTTGGCCTGTTCAGGGTTGCGATGGATAATGAACCACGGGTCTACCGCAATACAATGTCCGCCAACCCCAGGGCCTGGCTGTAAGATGTTTACTCGAGGGTGTCTGTTCGCAAGCGAGATTAGTTCCCACACATCGATATGTTCTTGATCGCAGATGAGTGAAAGCTCGTTTGCAAAGGCAATGTTCACATCGCGGAAGGAATTCTCTGTAAGCTTGGATAGCTCCGCGGTTTTGGCGCTTGTTTCAAGTACCTCGCCACTTACAAATTCTTTGTAAAACGTTGCAGCAGCATCGGTCGATGCCTCGTTGATTCCGCCAACAATGCGGTCATTCTGAACCAGTTCAATCAGTATGCGCCCTGGCAGTACTCGCTCAGGGCAATGGGCAACAAATACATCGCCTTGGGTGTCGTGCCCAGCTTCGCTGAGGATTTTCGCAACAAGATCTGTTGTTCCGACCGGGCTTGTCGATTCAAGAATGACCAGATTGCCAGACTCAACAAACGGAGCAATGTTGCGAGTGGCTTGCTCAACGTAGCTTAAATCTGGCTCGTAGCCCTCTTTAAATGGGGTCGGCACAGCGATAATAAATACGTCTGCTTTGCAAGGCTCAAGACTCGCCTTGAGATTCCCGGAATTAACTGCTGATTTAACCAGCAAATCCAAATCTGGCTCGACTATGTGAATTTTTCCTTGGTTTATCGTTTCAACTACTTTGGGAGATACATCCACGCCAGTAACTTGATAGCCCTTAGTGCCAAGAAGTGAAGCTGTTGGAAGGCCTATATAGCCTAAGCCCATGACGCAAACTGACCTGAATTCCTTTTCCATAATGCCCTTGTTCACTCTGATTTTTATGTAAAAAGTATACGTGCTGATTACAGTGTTTTGTAAAGCAAAACAGTTACGGATTATTTAGGAGTTATTCGAAGGTGTTTTCGCAATAATCTTGTGTAATTAAACGAATTAGTTGGATAATTTTTTTGAAAATTTTACTGACCGGAGCAAGTGGCTTTTTAGGTAGCCGATTTGTAGTTCAATCGAATGGTTTGGATCTAGTCGCTTGTGCGAGAAGAAGTGATTCCGATTCGTTTCAGTCGGTTGGCGACATTAATAGTCAAACGGATTGGCGAGAAGTGCTAGGTCGTGGTGGTCATGGAGATGGCACTGGCGTGGATGTGATCATTCACTGCGCTGCACGCGTTCATGTGATGAATGATGATGCGCAAGATCCTTTGGTTGCGTTTAGAGTAGTTAATGTAGAGGGTACTGCGAATTTAGCTCGACAGGCCGCTCAAGCCGGAGTAAAGCGGTTTATCTTTTTAAGTTCTATTAAGGTCAATGGCGAGTTTTCTGGAGAGGTGGGCTTTGCCTCGGATGATTCTCCTGCCCCTGAAGATCCTTACGGTATTTCAAAAAAAGAAGCGGAAGAGCTGCTAAAAGCGATTTGTGCCGAAACGGGTATGGAGTACGTGATTATTCGCCCCCCCTTGGTTTATGGGGCGGGTGTTAAAGCGAACTTCTTTTCAATGTTAAAGTGGGTATCGCGCGGTGTACCTTTGCCTTTGGGTGACATTAAAACGAATAAGCGTTCTTTGGTGTATGTCGATAACTTGGTTGATTTAATCAAAACGTGTATTGAACACCCTGCGGCGGCAAATCAAACATTTTTAGTTTCGGATGATGACGATGTTTCAACACGCGAGTTACTTGAGCGTGTTGCAAAGGCGCTAGGAGTGAAAAGCCGTTTGTTGCCTATATCTCCCTCTTGGCTGGGCTTTGCGGGTAAGTTACTTGGCAAAAAAGATGTAGAGCAGCGTTTGTGTGGCTCTTTGCAAGTCGATATTGCGCATACCAAAAAAACGCTCGGCTGGAAGCCGCCTTACTCAATGGAAGATGGTTTGCATAGAACGGCTGAGTGGTACAAACAGCAAAACAAATAGTGTATGTTCTTTTAAATATTATCTTGCCCTCGTAATGTTGGTTGTTACTAAATGAATTCCCCTCTTATTCGTATTATTGATTTTTTCGCTGCGCTCTTTGGTTTGTGTGTTGGCTTCCCTGTTTTGTTACTTGTGTATGTGCTGGGTCTGTTTGTTACCGGCTCACCGGTATTTATTCAGGAACGGGTGGGTAAGAACAAAAAGCCCTTTAAGCTTATTAAATTCCGAACCATGAGTGTCGCAACTGAGTCGGTTGCGACGCATTTGGTGCAGGCGAGTTCGATTACCAAACTTGGTGCGTTTTTGCGCAAAACCAAACTGGATGAATTGCCGCAGTTAATTAACGTACTTAAAGGCGAGATGAGTTTTGTCGGCCCACGACCTTGTTTGTTTAATCAGGAAGAATTGATTGTCGAGCGTGAAAGGCGCGTAGTATTGGATGTTCGCCCTGGCATTACCGGGTTGGCACAGGTGAATGAGATTGATATGTCGACGCCTGAGTTATTGGCGAAGTGGGATGCTCGAATGATAAAAGAGTTTAGTTTGGGGATGTACTTTAAGCTAATCTTGCAGACAGTAACCGGTGCAGGGTCTGGCGATCGTGTTAAGGAGTAGTTCTTTTTGCTTGGGAGGCAATTGACCCTGCATGATTCAGACTAGCATCTTTCGCTTTGCGATTCTTTCTTTCAAGTCCGGGGTGACAGGGGGGCAGATGGCAAGGCGGTAGATTTTGGTCAACAATTTAACCCCGGTGCAAAAGCTAAGCCGTTTAGCTTTGTTCTTCTAACCGATTATCTCTTTGTAGGATATGTCTTACAAACTTTCAGAGATCTCCTATATTTCTGCGTTTAAAAAATCCTTAGTATACACAGTCATAGGGATAGCGAAGACAAACGGATTTGTTGCAACTGTCAGGTACGACTGTCGTGAATGGATGGCTGAGCCACCCGCCCCTATTTCTTTTTCTTCTCAAGTACTACTCTTTCTTTTGAACCTAAATAAGCGCAGAAATATACGCATGTTGATCTAGCTTAGATAACTTTACTAGACAATCAGGAAGGTCTCTCTTAACTAGCTTTAGGCTAAGTCTTGCGTTTGTTGAGGTTTATGCGTGATAAAGCCGCGTTGTTCTAGGTAGTTGAGTAGTGTCTCTGTGCACGTATTAATATCATGTTTATGGGTGTTCAAAGTAACTTCAGGTGCCTGAGGTGCTTCATATGCCGAGTCTATTCCAGTGAAGAATTTGATTTCTCCTGCGCGGGCTTTTTTGTACAAACCTTTTGGATCGCGTTCTTCGCAAACACCTAAAGGCGTGCTGATGTGTACCTCAATGAATTCATTGTCTGAGAACAAAGAGCGCACCATATTGCGATCACTTCTAAATGGCGAGATGAATGCCGACATCACAATTAAGCCTGCTTCGGTGAAAAGCTTTGATGCTTCGCCGATTCTACGAATATTCTCAATGCGATCCGCATCTGAAAATCCGAGGTCTTTGTTTAACCCGTGGCGAACGTTATCTCCATCGAGCAAAAAGGTATGATAACCGCGTTGAAACAGAGCGTGGTCTAGTGCATTGGCGACGGTTGATTTGCCTGCGCCACTCAATCCGGTGAACCATAGTAAGCAAGGTTTTTGATTCTTTTGACTTGCCCGTCGTTCGGCGCTTACAGCTTGATTGTGCCAAACAATATTGTTGTCCATTCTGCATCCTTACTTTTGATCATTGATATGAGTGTAGATTACTCAATTCGATAGCTTTTGTCTTTTGCCGCCCAGGTCTTTTGATAAAGTCTGAGTGCTTTATCACCAAATCTATTACTGATCGAAATTTGTGGCCATAAATCGTTCCAATGCGGGTTAAGCGTCTCGACCATTTTTTGCAATGTAGGCTCGTCTGTCGCTCTTAACGCTTTACAACGCGTATTTGCTGTTAATCGGTCGCGATACTCCTCGTAGTAGACTAAATCATCAATACGCTCAATCGGGAAGCCGTTGGCATTGAAATTATTCGCACGTGAAAAGCGAATGCTCGTATATAAGCAGTTTGATTGTTTTACGGTGAGCGAGTGCGTGTACTTTCGGGCGAGAATATAAACGTAGGTGCGAGCCATTACTTCCTCCGTGTAGGCTTTGAATAGTGTTGCTTGCACAAGGCAATTCCATGCAACGGGCCAAAGAATAACCAATCTACTTAGAGTGCACAAACTAGCTTTTACTATGGTTCGCTTTATGACAAACTGATGCACGTTATTCACAATAAAAATTAGCTTCTGGCGATAAAAATTAACGCCCTTTATGCTCGACAGCTCAGCGCTCGTTGACTATATAAAAGTAAAAACAGGGCGCGAAAGATGCCTCAAGCAGTCATTGGATGTGATTTAGGGATAAGCAGGACGTGCTAAAAAACCTTCTTTTTTTACCTCGTTATCAAAAAAGACTCGTTTCATTGCTCATAGATTCCATCTCGCTACCTATAGCGATATGGATGGCATTTAGCCTTAGACTTGATGTTTTTTATGTGCCAACTTCTGGTGCGATTGTCTTAGCGATGTGCGTCACCGTTGCATGCAGCTTATTGGCGTTCACGAAGTTTGGCTTGTACCGCGCGGTGATTCGTTACATGAGTAATCATGCTATGAAAGCAGTGGTAGCGGGCGTTAGTGTTTCTGCTTGTGTACTTGCGCTTTCAGCGTTTGCTCTGCAAGCCGAAATGCCCCGTTCTGTGCCGGTGATTTACTGGTGTTTGGCACTAGTGTTTGTGGGTGGCTCACGTATGACTGCGCGATCATTAGTACATACCTCGATGGTGCGCAGTAAAGAGCGCATTGTGATTTATGGGGCAGGAAAATCTGGCTTACAGCTCAGCTCAGTATTGTTTCATAGTAAAGCGATGCAGCCGGTAGCATTTATTGACGACGATCAAAACCTTCATGGCACGGATCTAAATGGTATACGTGTACATAGCCCCGCGAACTTGCCAAAAGTATTAGCCAAATATGGGGCCACCAAGGTCTTGCTTGCTCTTGGTCATGCGCCACGTTCACGTAGAAGTTTGGTGATTCGTTTTCTAGAGCAATACCCTGTTGTGGTGCAAACCATTCCTGCGATTAACGATGTGGTGTCTGGTAAAGCGAAAATCGAAGAAGTACGTGATGTCGATATCGAAGATTTACTTGGCCGTGATGAGGTTGCGCCCGATCGTCAATTGCTAGCTGAATGCATCAGTAAAAAGACGGTCATGGTCACAGGTGCAGGCGGATCAATTGGATCAGAGTTATGCCGTCAGATTGTGCGTTTGGCTCCGCTAAAATTGCTTCTTGTTGAGTCTTCTGAATATGCCTTGTATGAGATAGAGCGTGAGTTAAAACGCTATATGCTCAAAAAAGATCTGAACATTGAATTGCATGCAGTAGTGGGATCTGTTCAAAAGCAGCGTCGCATGGCACAGGTGATGCGCAGTTTTGGAGTTGAAACGGTTTATCATGCTGCTGCATACAAGCATGTGCCTTTAGTTGAGCAGAATGTTATTGAGGGCATTCGCAATAATGTATTTGGTACTTGGCATGCTGCTGAAGCGGCCATTGAAGCCAATGTAGAAACCTTTGTTCTTATTTCGACAGATAAAGCGGTTCGACCAACCAATGTGATGGGCGCATCGAAGCGCTTGGCAGAGTTAGTGTTGCAAGGTTTGTCGAAACGCCAAGCCGGTACGCGTTTTTGTATGGTGCGTTTTGGCAATGTGCTTGGCTCATCTGGTTCTGTCGTTCCCTTGTTCAGAGATCAAATCAAACAGGGCGGGCCGGTTACCGTCACACATCCTGATATCACTCGTTATTTCATGACCATTCCAGAAGCCGCACAACTTGTATTGCAAGCAGGCGCAATGGGTGAGGGCGGCGATGTGTTTTTGCTGGATATGGGGCAGAGCGTCAAGATTAATGATTTGGCCGTTAAGCTTATTCGTTTAATGGGGCTTGAGCTGAAAGATCAATCGAACCCTGACGGAGATATTGCGATTGAGTACTCTGGTTTGCGTCCGGGCGAGAAGCTTTATGAAGAGCTTTTGATCGGTAATGAGCCGATGCCTACCGCGCATTCGCGTATTATGCGTGGCCGTGAAATATCGCTTGCTTGGTACGATGTGAAGGTACTGCTTGATCGTATCGATTTGCTTTGCAAAGACTTTGATTGTGAGGCTGTTCGAGAGGTCTTAATGATGGCTCCGCTTGATTACAAGCCATCAGATTCTTTGAGTGATTTGGTCTGGAATAAAACCTATACCGATATGCCAGGAACCTCTATGCAAGAGCGTATGCGTGATTTGCAGATGCCTGCGAATGAAGGGGATACCAGTTCGAATATCTCTAATGGGTAGATCATTGTAGAGATCCTAAATGTGCACGTACTTCGTTCGCTGCTTCAGGATGACGTCGACACTAAATATTGGGGTCAGAGTAAAAGGACTCTGACCCCAACGACCTCCTCTGACTCCGGCCAATCTGTGTCACCCTGGCTTATCCTTTTTGTCATCCCGTTTTTCCCCTTTTCGTCATCCCGTTTTTAAAACGGGATCTCATGGTTGGTTTGCTGAGTTAGACCCGAGATCCTGAATGTGCGCGTACTTCGTCCGCTGCTTCAGGATGACCATGATATTTTTATCCTTAATACATCGTGCTACCAACGATATTTATTAAAGTTCTCTGGATTCGCCCAGAAACGTGAATTATTCCATTCACGCTTTTTGTTGTAGCTGGCAATGTCATAGCTATAGACGGTCAGTCCACTTTCATCTTGTTCTTCTCTTTTGAATCCTAAACTGAGCATGTCGCTAAAGGATAGTGTCGACTCTCCATTGCAGAGAATAAGCATTTTTGCATTGAGATGGTTTCTTAGAACGCCAATAACTTCTATTGCTTTGGAATGTTCGAGCTGATTCAAGTTTTCACCGAGAACGATCAAATCGACATTTTTCACTTCATCTGGGCTTAAATGTAAATCACGCATTTTCGATGCAGGAAGAGCTTGTATGACGCATTGAGCTTTGGCATCTTTCAGAATTTCTTCGATCTGAGATGAGGCGACCAGAACATGGTTTGGCTTGATCTCTTCGAGAATATGCATCATGCAAGAAAGTGCGTTATTCGTAGTCATGCGTCTATCTAATCTTTATGGTTGAGTTTGTCTTGTACGAGTGAGCCGAGCAATGCGATGGCTTCTTTTCGCGCTGGTGTCCAAGCTTTTGAATAGCACAGCCGTATCGAGCTTTTAAACTTATTTGCGTTCGATGAAAAAATCTCTCCAGGAGCAACAATAATACCCTGTGCTTTGGCTTCGAAGTACAGCTCTGTGGCATTTAAGCCTGCGGGCAATTGAAGCCACGCGACATAACCACCTTGAGGGGAGGATAAGCGCACATCACTTGGGAAATGTTCACTAATCAGCTTGAAAAAGTGGTCGCGTCGGCCGCGGTAGGTATCGCGCGCAAGACGAAGGTGTCGATCGAAACTAGAGCGGTTAAGCACCTCAGCAACCGCCATTTGAGGTAAACAGAACTGGTTTGATGCGCTCAGAAATCGCTGATATTCGACCTCTTGCATATATCGCCCCGGCATTATCCATCCTAAACCTAATTGTGGTTCGAGCATTTTTGAGGCAGATGAACATAGAAGCACACGATCTTGTGTATCATAGCTTTTTACCGCACGAGGGCGCTGATGCGTATAGCCAAGCTCTCCATATATATCGTCTTCAATAAATGAAATTTGATATTGGTTGATCAGCTCAACAAGGGCTTTCTTTGCCGTTTCAGGCATCTGTGCCCCGAGCGGATTATTGAAGTTTGGTACGCCAAGCACGGTTTTGATGGGCCATTGTTCAAGCGCTAGTTGAAGTGCGTCAATGCTCATTCCTGTTTTCGGGTCAGAAGGGATCTCAATGACCTTTAAGCTAAGCGATTCAACTAACTGCAGTAGGCCGTAATAACAAGGGCTTTCCACTGCCACAATATCGCCTGGCTTGCACAGCGCTTTGAGGCATAAACCAATCGCGCCCTGACAGCCAGAAGCAATGATAATATCGTCTGCGGTAACAGATACATGCCCGTCTGCTGAGCGTTGCGCCAGCATGCGACGAAGCTGTTCATCACCCTTATGGGTGCAATATCCTTGACCTAAAAAGGGCGTACTGCGAACAAGCTGCCCAAAGCTCTTTTTGAGTTGTTGAATAATAGGGAAGTCCGCCGCAGGTGATGCAGCGCCAAAGCTTATCGCCCCTGCCATTGAGGATGTTTGCATTACGTCCATTACGAGTTGTGATGTGCTGACTAGCTTTGGTGTTACCGAGCCATGCTTGAGTTGAGGTGCCTCAAAAGCTTGCTTTAAGGGTGTTTTGACGTAATAACCTGACTTAGGCCTCACCTCGATTAAATCTCTATCTTCGAGTAAGTTATAACTCATCAATACCGTTGAGACACTTACACTTTGCTGTTGCGCGAGCTTACGCACTGACGGGAGCTTTTCGCCATTTGTATAGATGCCTTGACGAATCTGGTCATCAAGGTTGTCGGCTAGGCGCTGATAAATAGGATTACTCATAACAGTTTCTATTTTTTATGGATATACATAACAGATTGGCTCAGTTTAAAGGAAACAGATTCCGTTTTTCAACAAACTGTTATGGTTAAAGGTTTTATTTTTGAATCTGTTTTGTTTTTGCTTGAAGAACTAATCTTACTCCCATGCCGTTGTAATTGTCTCGTGCACTTATCTCATTCACTTATTGAAGAGAGGCGATGACAGCAACAATTTTTCTCCAATGGTTTATTAGCGAATTACAGATAGAGGAGTTAGATCATGAGATTATTCGTGAACGGATACCTAATATTATCAGCATTTGAGCGCGTACTTTCTGCGAGAGCTGTCGTTCGTATTTTCAAATTGACTCAGCTTAGGCTGCAAAGTAAGCGACTATTAGAACTAGTCAGTTTGTATGCGCAGCGCACCCAGCAACGTAGGCAATTAGCGCATCTCGATCAACGAGCATTGTCAGATATTGGGTTATCTCACGCTGATGCACTGAATGAGGCAAATAAGCCATTCTGGAAAGAATAGGGTTCGGCTTTGCGCTCGTTCGCATATCACTGAAAACAACGCTAAATTTAAGCTCTACTTCAAAGCTGCAACGCATTTAGTAGCTATAAGTAGTCAAAAGCAGCTAGAAGTAGCCATGTCAGTTATTCGATTTGTAAAAAGGAACGATATGAATATCGAGACCATGTTTTCAGAGTGTTGGGCAGCGTATAGCAAGTTAAACCCTAAGGTGCTCGAGATGCGAGCCTTGCTTGCACAGCATTCTTCTGGTCTGTTGAATGATCATATTGCACTGCGAACCCTCAAACACTCCGAGTTTGGGTTAGGCCAGCTCTGTGCGCCCTTTGAGGAAATCGGCTATGAAGTGAGAGAGCACTATCATTTCAAAGAAAAGAAGCTGGAAGCGGTGCACTTAGAACATTCAAATATCGCGGATGCGCCAAAGGTATTTATTAGCGAGTTGTTGCTCGAACAGTGCTCGCCAGAATTGCAGGATCTTATCTCTCGAGCATTAGTAGACCGTTATCAGCCAATATTGGATGCTTTGTTACCCGTGTCAGGGGTGTCGTGGGGCCAGCCTTCGTATTCGGTGTATCAGACTCTTTTACAAGAATCAGAGTATGCGGCGTGGTTTTATGTCTTTGGCTTTGTGCCAAACCATTTTACGGTGAAAGTGAATTCCCTCAGCGATGTGGATGGCTTGAATGATATTCACGTGTTGAATGCGTTTTTAGAAGATCACGGTTATCAATTGAATAGCGCGGGTGGAAAAGTAAAAGGAAGCCCAGAGATTTATTTGGAACAGTCATCCACTTTGGCCGACAAAGTATCTATTCAATTCCAAGAGGGGAAGTACGACATTCCGAGTGTCTTTTATGAGTTTGCGAAACGCTACCCTTTACCTTCGGGCGAAGAGTTTTCGGGTTTTGTAGAGGGCAATGCGAATAAAATTTTTGAAAGTACGAACGTTAGAAACAACTAAGTTCTAGTGATTGTTTAACAGATTTTTCTTATTATGAATCGATGCGATGCTTGTCGTCTTGAAAGATAACATAACGGTTTTTACCCGCTTCTTTCGCTGCGTACATGGCGGTGTCCGCGTCGCTGATTAACACATCAGGCGATGGAATCAAGGCGCTATGTACCGCGACGCCTATACTGGCCGAACAATGAATTTGCGGTTCTAGTACGATGCTAGAGAGCTGTTCAAGCATGCGTTCAGCGATGCGCTCAAGATCATAGCGATGGAAGTTGCGTACGATTAGCGCAAACTCATCACCACCCATTCTCGCTACAAAATCTGTATCACGGCTGCAATCTTTTAAGGTATTTGCAACCGCTCGAATCATCTCGTCACCTTTGTGGTGGCCGTAGGTATCATTGATCGATTTGAAATCATCTAAATCAACAAACATCACACCAAATTGATGGCTGTTGTCATGAAAATTAGCAAAGCATTTGGCGAGCTCTTCTTCAAATGCATGCCGATTGTGCAAGCTGCTCAAAGTGTCGTGGCGCGCAAGCCACGCTAATTCAGTCTCAGCTTCGATGCGCCCCGAAATGTCCACGGCAATCGATAATACTTGGCGTGAGCCTGTTTTTTGATTGATTAAAGGGGCGTGGCGCCAAGCCAGAAAACGAAGGTGTTGGTCATGTGTGATAACCGCAGCTTCGTGCTGAAATTCGCCGGAATCTGATTGTGAGATGTCTTTGACATGCTTGATGATGTCATCAAAGTTTTCGCTCGGGTCTAAGAGTTTTGCGAAATGCATTCCATTGAGTTTTTCTTGCGAGAAACCAGTTATTGATTGCGTGTAGTGATTTGTTTGACGGATATAACCATCGCCATCTTGAATAATGATGGCTGCGTGCATGGTATTGAATAACTGATTTACAAAGTCACGTTCAAGCTCTAACTCGCGACCTCGTTTTTCGAGTTCACTCGCACGGGTTTCGAGTTGCTCGCGCATGCTTTCTAACTCATCACATAGTCCCGATGCGGTGATACGTAGAATGTCTGCTTCGTCATTGACGAAGCGACTCGCACCCAGTTTATCGAAGTCTTTTTTAGCTTGCGCATAATTGCGGCTAGCCAGCGACGGAAGAATGTTCGTTGTGCGACGCAAGCGTGTCATTGGTCGCCAAAGCACCAAGAGTAATAAGCATTCCGCAACGATAAGACAAATCATCAGCATCCACCGCATGTTGGCAAGCGTGTGTTCAACAATCGCTTTTCCTTCGCTTACATCACGAATAGTTAGCAAGGTATTTTCGCCTAGTTCAAAGCTACGCATGTGGTAGGTTCGATCATTGACCTCAATGAAGTTTTCTTTGGCGCTAAGATCACTAAAGCGCAAGTCCGCTAGAGCTAGATCGATAATGTCGCGCGTTAGGCTTGGGTTAGTCAGCGCAACAAGGTTATGGCTCCATTCAGGTAGATGCTCGACATAGGTGTAACGTTCATAACGTTCAGATAACAAGGCTGTATTGATTTCGTTAATCTGATAGAACTTTAAAAGAACATTGGTCAAAGGTTCGCTCAGCGCGACGACACCCACCACATCGCCCTCGTAAAGAATAGGGGCGCCAGCGACAACATAACACTGCGCATTGCACTGCAGTCGCCAGTCATGCTGTTCTTTTCTGAGAATTGATTGCGCGAAGATCTGCTCGTTCATTTCGGCTGTTGTTGAAAGCTCAAAACCTTGTGCGTCGTAGAGCATGACTTTATCGATGCCGTATTCAATTTGCAGATTCCAGCTGAGATCAGATAGCGCATTTTCAATGGATTGACTGTTTTCAGTTGCCAATAACTTCGCGAGACCTTGGTTCCGTGCGGTGAATAAAGACAGCTGCGATATCTTTTGGCCTTCGACATCTAGCAAGGCTTGAAATTGTTTTTGATTGCGCTCGAAGATTGTATTCATCGCCACGTTGAACTGGCTAGATGTCGCATTAGTGAGAACCAATAAAACAAACACAAACAGCACCGCTAGTACGAGGCTAGTTAGGCCGAAAGCTTGCCACTTAATGCTAAATTGTGGTTTTTGTGTTTGTTTCAATGCGGTAGATCCTTTTACCAGCGGTAGGCAATTTGCAGCATGGCTGCGTGCCAATATCGATTGCGACTGATGTTCATGTTGTCGCGGTTAAATAAACGAGACCATCCGTCTATGTAATGCAGTTCGCCTCGGATGAGCCAATCTTCGCTCGGTCTCCATGTTTGACCGATATTAACATCTACAAAGTGTCCGCGTGGATCAGCAAAGCTGACATCGCGTTGTTTGTTGTAGTCATAACGTACATAGGTTTCGTGTTGATCACTCCAGCGATATAAACCCTGAATATAAAACGAC
>NZ_LWFH01001244.1:0-1396 GCF_001635725.1 Oleiphilus sp. HI0066 | reverse complement strand
CCCTCTCCTACTGGCCCACTGCACCTTGGGTCACTCCTTGCTGCTTTAATTAGCTACCTAGACGCGCGTTCGAATAATGGATCTTGGCTTGTACGCATTGAAGACATCGATCCGCCGAGAGAAGTACCTGGCGCCAGTGAATCTATTCTTAACACACTTGAAGCATATGGCTTTGAATGGGATGCACCTGTTGTTTATCAATCTAAGCGTTATGACCTGTATGAAAGTAAGCTCAATTATTTATTAGACGAAAAGCACTGTTATTATTGCCCATGCAGCCGAAAGGAAATGGGCGAGCTCAATGGAGGTCATCTACCTGAATGTGGATATCACACCAATAACACCGCACCTAACAGTGCAATTAAGTTTCGATCAAATACGCATCCACAACACTGGAACGATTTATTCAAAGGACCAATATCTGCTCAAAGCGCAAGTGACTTTGTTTTAAAGCGCAAAGATGCACTTTACGCTTATCAATTAGCTGTAGTTTGCGACGATATTGATCAGGAAATCACTCACGTGCTTCGGGGGTCAGATTTATTAGATTCTTCCCCTATGCAACTCGAGTTATACAAGGCTTTCTCAACAACACCACCAAAATTCGGTCACTTCCCTTTAATTAAAAATAGCGACGGTCAAAAGCTATCAAAGCAAAATCTCGCTCCCGCGATTTCCCAAAGTGACATCATGTCTAACCTGCGAGAACTGTGCTGCATGATCGGATTGGATTTTTATAAGGCAGGCTCACCCAAAGATTTACTCAACACACTTACTGAGCAATGGCATTATGGTGTCTTACAAGGACACACTGGATACCTATTCAGTTAAGACGAATTTCACCTGTCGCTAGTCATAAGCATCACAGCTTAGGTATGATTTAGCATTCATTCATCGTTAGTTATTACCATCATGCATCGAATTTTAGTTATTGAAGATGACAGCACGGAACAATCCGATCTGGTCGATATTCTTAATCAAAACCAGTTTCAGGTTGAATGCGTCGAATCAATAACTCAGGCATTAGACGATGTTCCGCTAGCTTCCTTTGATTTAATTATTACCGATCTTCGTGTGAATGGTCAGGCTGGCACAGACATCATTCCACTCGCCCATGATACACCCGTCTTAGTCATGGCTAGCTTTGCTAGCCTTCGGTCTGCCGTAGAAGCTATGAAACTCGGTGCAGTCGACTATGTTGCTAAGCCTTTCGATAGCGCTGACTTACTATCTACCATTCACGATATCCTCGCCAAACAAAGCGAGAACAAGCGTGCTCCAAATCGCTCTACGGATCAGCAAGCAAGCGACCTCATCTATGGTCGTTGCCAACCCATGCGTAAAGTATTTAGCTTGATAGAAAAAGTAGCCCCAACCACCGCCAGCGTTCTAATTC
>NZ_LWFH01001243.1:0-993 GCF_001635725.1 Oleiphilus sp. HI0066 | reverse complement strand
TTCTTTAACGGCTTGAAGTTGGTCTGCCGTGAGCATAAATACACCATGCCCGCCGTGCTCAAATTCAATCCACGTAAATTCTAATTCTGGGTACGCCTCTTCTAGCGCAACCCAACTATTTCCAACCTCAGCGATCAGGACGCCTGATGGCGATAAATATGAAGCAGCCTGACGTAACATTTCTCTTGTGAAATCCAAGCCATCATTGCCTGATGCGAGACCCAGCATCGGCTCTTTGCGATACTCGTCCGGCATACTGCCAATATCTTCTGCATCGACATACGGAGGGTTAGACACAATCAAGTCGTAAGTGTGATGATCTCGCTCACTTAGCGCAGAAAAACAATCTGACTTCATGGCAGTAACGCGATCCTGCAGGGCAAACTTCGAGATATTCTTATTGCATACCTCTAATGCGTCTTCAGAAATATCTAATAAGTCAACTTGAGCCTCTTCAAAAAGAAGTGCCGACGCAATACCAATACACCCACTACCTGTGCAAAGGTCCATAATGCGTTGCGGTTCATCCAATAACCAAGGAGAAAAACCATTCTCAATGAGCTGTGCCAGCGGACTGCGTGGCACGAGAACGCGGTCATCAACGTAAAATTCTAGGCCACAAAAGTAAGCTTTGTTGGTCAAATAAGCCAAAGGAATACGTTGATCAATGCGCGCATTGAGATTCTTAGTGAGGCGAAGAATTTCTTCATCCGTCACACGACAAGCCCAAAGTTCACGGTCAAAATCCCATGGAAGAGACAAGGTTTGTAAAACTAATGCGACAGCTTCATCCCACGCGTTATCTGTACCGTGACCAAAATAGACATCACTGCTATTGAGCCGCGTAAAGCTATATCGAATAAAGTCTGCAATTGTGTGTAGTTGCGCCGCCACAACATTGCCTCAAGGTAGAAAAACCGCGCAATTATATAGGGAATGGAGCCAGAGTGCTAAGCATGCTGGCTACTGAAGCGTAAAAACTATAAAAAAGAG
>NZ_LWFH01001242.1:0-1088 GCF_001635725.1 Oleiphilus sp. HI0066 | reverse complement strand
AAATGTGTACCCTGGTCTTCAAACCCTGCTAGGTGTAATTCCTTCACGCGATCTGCCGATAGTCGCGCCAAATAATCTTTAGCATCAAACTGATGATTCTGAGCACTCACGTAGATATTGTTGATATCGCACAGCAACAAACAGTCTGCGCGCTCAAGTACTTCGCACAAGAAATCAACTTCACTCAAATAACTGTCTTTAAACTCAAGATAGCTGGAAACATTCTCGATCAGTATTTGGCGACCTAAGTATTCCTGGACTTGCTCAATACGCTCAGCAATATGTTTTGCCGCAAGCTCTGTATAAGGCATTGGAAAAAGATCATGCCCGTGAAGACCTGATGCGCTCGTCCAACATAAATGATCAGAAACAAGTGCTGGCTGAAAACGATCAACAAGCGCTTTGAGTTTTTTTAGATAATCTTGGTTCAAGGGGTCTAAGGAACCCAAAGATAAACCGATACCATGAAAGGTGATGGGAAAGCGTTCTGCTATTTGCGACAGATATTGAAGAGGTAAACCTCCGTCACCCATATAGTTATCTGTTAGCGCTTCAAACCATTGAGGATGATTCTGTCCAGAGAGTATGTCTTGATAATGCTGCGAACGTAGACCAAGACCAAGGCCTTCAAGCGAAGAGAAAGGGGAAGCTGAGTTCATTGCTCTTAGTCCAGTACGCTGCAAAATGTTACTTCACTTTACCGCCAACGATTTTTTTACATGTTCCTTCTGGAACATATACCCACTCTTCTGGGTCACCATCAACCGTTGCTTGACCAGCACAGCTATGCTTGCTCGTACCACAGTCATTCATACCTGCTTTGGCAATACCTTGGCATTTCTCAAAACCTGGCTTTCCTGCAACCGCATCAGACGCTGCACCCATTACACCCATTGCTACAAGACCAGCGATGGTTGACTTAGTTAGTGTTGCTACCTTTGACATCTATTATTCCTCTTTTTTTGATTAGATATTTTTGATGACGACTGCGCGCTTCCGTCCCAAATAAAGACTAGTAGGGGTTTTGGAAGTTCATATTTTTTTTGATTATTTTTAGAAAAACTCTTTTTCTGGCCATATTTCTAAGA
>NZ_LWFH01001241.1:0-744 GCF_001635725.1 Oleiphilus sp. HI0066 | reverse complement strand
ACTTTGACTCTTATCCTCGAACTCTTGAAAAAGATAGCTCCTTATTAGCAGCTCGAAACTGTGATGTATTGTTCGCGCCTAATATTTTTGAAGTATATCCTGGGGGCTTGAAGGCTGAGTCAACCGTTCATGTCCCAGACATAACCAAACATCACTGTGGTGCGAGTAGGGAAAAACACTTTGACGGTGTTGCTACCATCGTTACGAAGCTTTTCAACATGGTTCAGCCAGACCAAGCCATATTTGGAGAAAAAGACTTTCAACAATTAATGGTGATTCGAAAGCTTACTAATGATCTATGTTTTCCTATTGAAATAGTCGGCGTACCGACTTGTAGAGAGCCAAGTGGCCTTGCATTGAGCTCTCGCAATGGTTATCTAAATGAAGAGGAACACCTGCGAGCAAGTAAGCTTTTTGCGGTTCTTCAACAAACTAAAAAAGCATTAGAGTCGAACGAAGATATCGTCGTTGCACGTCAGCAAGCGATTAGTTCTTTGACAGAGAATGGCTTTAAACTCGATTATCTTAATATTGCATCCGTTGATACACTTCTGCCGGCTAAGGATGCGGATAAGGAAATTGTAATCCTTGCTGCAGTCTTTTTAGGAGCAACGCGGTTAATAGACAATATTCGAGTTTCGTTAACTGACTAAATAACAAAAACGCACAAGGACTGGCATGAGACTCGATCAAAACCATAGCTATCTACCTCTAAAGAAGCTCGCTATCAAAGCGAAGTATGAG
>NZ_LWFH01001240.1:0-1594 GCF_001635725.1 Oleiphilus sp. HI0066 | reverse complement strand
TTCGAAGTTGATGAACCTCTGAACAAACAGTGTTCGAAAGGGATGACATTTATTCGCACTGTGTACGGTGAAGAGTGTTTGTCTGTGCTGAAAAAGAATCGTAAATATGCAGGGCAGTTTGAGCCGATTCGTAGCAGTGCTTTACTTGGCATCAGTCCGTTTTTTAAGTCGACAAATGTTGATGACACGCAAGCGTTGGAATTGCGTTACGACAGTAACAAAACTGCCATACAACTTTATAAAAATGGGCAGCTAGAAAAACAAGTCATTATTGAGAGCGCAGGCTCCGAACAATCGTAGCGTTTAGATACTTAAGTAGGTTAATTAGATGAAGAACTTATTCATATTGTGTGTATTGTTTACTATCTCTGGTACAACGCACGGGCGGGATCAGGTGCGTGTCGTGGGTAGGTCAACAGTTTATCCTTTCGCAAGCTTTGTTGCTGAAGAGTTTGGCAGCGTTTCGCGATTTCCAACGCCGGTTGTCGAGTCGACCGGAACTGGTGGCGGTATGAAATTGTTCTGTTCAGGTAATGGTTTGGATACCCCAGATATTACCAACGCGAGTCGCCGTATAAAAATTAAAGAGCTTGAGCTGTGCCAACGTAATGGCGTTGATAACATTACTGAAGTGATGTTTGGTTATGACGGAATTGTCCTAGCGCAATCCAATACAAATGCTGAGATGGATATTACTAAGCGCGACTTGCTTCTTGCTGTAGCGAAGCTGGTTCCAAACGAGGACGGAAGTGATTTAATTGAGAACCCTTACACGCACTGGAATCAAATCAACCCTGCATTGCCTAAAAGAAAAATTAGCGTTTATGGTCCACCAATCAGTTCAGGAACACGAGATGCTTTTGAAGAGATTGTAATGCAGTACCAAACTGAGCAAATGAAGGTGTATAGAGACGCCGGCCGTAAAGGGTATCGCATTATTCGATCCGATGGCGTATATATTCCAAGTGGTGAGAACGACAATCTTATTGTGAAAAAACTGACGAAGGATACAGCTGCTTTGGGCATATTCGGTTACAGCTTTTTGACTGAAAATGAAGATGCGATTTCAGGAGTCAGTATTGATCAAATATCGCCATCTTCGGAGACCATTGCTGATAAATCTTACCCCATTGCACGTAGTTTATTTTTTTACATGAAGAACGATCATTTAGAAAATGTTCCGGCAATGCAGGAATATATCGATATGTTCTTGAATGAAGACATAATTGGTGAGGATGGTTTATTGATGGAGATTGGATTGATTCCAATGTCAGAATTATTACTTGAGGCGAATAAAGCCGCAGCAGAGTCTGCGAAGCCTTTATCGTTAGAGCTCTTGCAAGCTAGCTCTCATTAGATTTTCAGAAATCTTTCGTATTGCCTAGCCCAGCATTCGCTGGGCTTTTTTATTTCATAAATGTTTCAAACGTGTGGCTATCTTTCATTAAATTGAAGCAAATGTGTCACTAACTTGTCATTTTGCGTTTCTATTCTTTTTCTTGATTCTAAACAACAATGAATTGGGAAAAATCATGAAAAAAATACCAATGATCAAATCGGCAGTAAGTGCTTCAGTACTCGTATCTGCTTTAGG
>NZ_LWFH01001239.1:0-1756 GCF_001635725.1 Oleiphilus sp. HI0066 | reverse complement strand
AGTCGCTCACATGTATGACCCACCGCGGTGGTATCGCGGCAGATGGCAAAACAGGTGACGGTTGTGGTTTGTTATTACAAAAGCCAGATTCATTTTTACGCAAAGTCGCACAAGAAGAATTGTCACTGACTTTAGGTGATCAATACGGCGTAGGCATGATTTTCTTGCAGCTAGATGATGAGCGTGCAGCGCAGGCGCGAGCGACATTTGAAGCTGCCTGTGCAGACGAAGGTTTAAACGTTAAAGCATGGCGTGTTGTGCCAACTGATAATGCTTGTTTAGGTCGAATGGCTCTAGATTGCTTGCCACAGATAGAGCAAGTTTTTGTTGAAGCGAACGATGATATTGATGAGCAAGCGTTTGGCTTAAAGTTATTTGTCGCCCGTAAAAAGATTGAGCGTGCGTTAAGTCAGGAAGAAGACTTTTACGTTTGTAGTTTGTCAGATCAGGTTATTTCGTACAAAGGCTTGATGATGCCTGTCGATTTGCCGAACTTTTACCTTGATCTTGGTAACGAAGCGTTAGAGACGGCGATTTGTGTTTTCCACCAACGCTTCTCTACCAACACAATGCCAAAGTGGCCATTGGCTCAGCCTTTCAGATTTTTAGCGCATAACGGTGAGATCAATACAATTGAAGGTAACCGTAATTGGGCTCTAGCACGTACGAGTAAGTTCGAAAGCGACAGACTTCCTGACTTAGCTTCTATTGCGCCGTTGGTTAACCGCACAGGTTCTGACTCATCAAGCATGGACAACATGCTCGAGCTATTACTGACGGGTGGCATGGATCTTTTCCGTGCGATTCGAATGATGATTCCACCGGCTTGGCAAAATGTCGACACGATGGATGCAGATCTGCGTGCTTTCTATGAATTTAACTCCATGCACATGGAGCCGTGGGATGGCCCTGCAGGCCTAGTTACGACAGACGGTCGTTATGCTGTGTGTTTGCTAGATCGTAACGGTCTACGTCCGAGTCGTTGGGTTGTTACTAAAGATGGTTTTATTACAGTAGCATCGGAAATCGGTACCTATGCTTATAAGCCTGAAGATGTTGTTGCGAAGGGTCGAATTGGTCCTGGACAAATCTTAGCGATCGATACGAAGACCGGCGATGTATTGCATACAGACGACATTGATCAGCGTCTTAAAGAAGCCAAGCCTTACAAGAAGTGGTTGCGTGAAAACGCTCAGCGTCTTGAAACGCGCTTGAAGAGCTCTTCGCCTGCGTTTGAACCAATGCCTTCGGATGAGTTGAAAACGCAAATGAAGATGTTCCAAGTGAGCTTCGAAGAGCGTGATCAAGTTTTACGTCCACTAGGTGAGGCGGGACAAGAAGCAGTAGGTTCGATGGGTGATGATACGCCAATGGCTGTTTTGTCACAGCGCGTTCGCTCCGTTGCCGATTATTTCCGTCAAAAATTTGCACAGGTTACGAATCCTCCAATCGATCCTTTGCGTGAAGCGATTGTTATGTCGCTTGAAACCTGCATCGGTTCGGAACGAAATGTATTTGAAGAGTCTCCTGAGCACGCTAAGCGTATTATTTTAACTACGCCTGTTTTGAGTCCAGCTAAGTTTGCTGCGATTTTAGACAATTCTTTAGGTTTTGGTTCAGCGACTGTTTCATTGCAATTTGATCCTGAACAAGGCCTGAAAGCAGCGATTCAAGATGTGTGTGAAAAAGCGGCACAAGCTGTTCGTGATGGCTCAGTGATTGTTGTCTTGTCGGATCGAGACATTGAAAAAGGTAA
>NZ_LWFH01001238.1:0-1025 GCF_001635725.1 Oleiphilus sp. HI0066 | reverse complement strand
CGGCAGCAGAAGTCACTAACACTGTAGAAGTATTGCCATCGCGCAAGTACAGCTCTAGTTGCAGCTCATGCGCATATTGATCACGCATTATTAAGAAGCTTTCGAGCAATGCGAGTAGCTTGAGTAAAGGCTTTTCCAAGAGTTTCAGATTGATAATTTCAAATAACAAATCGAACCTTCGCTGAAACTGCTTAGGTGGATGGTAAAAATCGATCACATGATGAAACAGCCCAGTTAGTCGCCCCACATAATTCACCAAATCAGACCCAAAACGTTTAGCAATATCAGGCAAAGGAATACGTAGCAGATCCGCAATGCTATGAACACCTACCCGATTTAAGGTTGTAATATGTTTTGAGCTCAACTCGGTTTCTGACAAATCACACTGCTTTACTGCCTGAAATAAAGCACGCTCAGACTGAGAAATTTGATTAAAGCTTTTCCCGGCTAACATGCGTGCCGCAAAAGGGGAAAACCCTGAAGCAAAGGAATACTCAAACGGTAAATGTTTGAGCTGATCAACCAAAGCTTGCCAGTAGTTAGCTAGACCATCGTAAAGCGTTAACATGTTACTCGCTTGCAACAGAATGCCATTCGGAGGCACCAAGCTAATATTAGCCGTCACCATATACAGCCAATGCGCAATCTCTTTAAGCTTTTCCGATTCAAGTGCCGAATCATATTCAATGACATACAGCCCTTCACACATAGACGCAGCTGTCGCGAGCCCCATTCCTAAACAGACGCCATTCTCTGAGGCACGTTGGTTCATCTGAATGATTTCGTTTTTACGTCCCTCCACCACAATCATGCCTTGCGATGTATTAAGTGCATCACCATTCGGTGAAGACTGGAGCGCGTTAAGCTGTAAGGCCGGAAAATGAAGATATATCCACAGAGACATACAACACCTTTTACAAGCCTTGGCGATGTTGCGTTTGCGGAAAACGGATGACGTTAGAAGCAGGCTTTTGTTGTGTCAGAGAAAACGTAGGCCAATATTGAGACATATCTAAGGTAAACGC
>NZ_LWFH01001237.1:0-740 GCF_001635725.1 Oleiphilus sp. HI0066 | reverse complement strand
AGCCTGAAAGATCGATAGCTTCTTTCGCTTTCTCTCTTAAAAATGGAATACGAGAAACTTCTTCGTTAAACACGCGTGCTGTGTACAGTCCGATGAAACGTCTCTCACCGATGACTTCTCCATCGTCATTAAAACGCTTTACTACTATGTAATCCGGGTATGCAGGACGATGAACGCGGGCGCGTCGGGAGGACTTCGCAAACAAGAGTATGTCGGGTCGCAAAATATGCTCTGCAACTGATTCTGGTATTTCTGCCAAATCCAAATTTTCTTGCGTCCGATGCGCGTGCTTAAGAATGCCTAATGCAGAATCATCGTTTCGAACCAGTAGTGATTTAGTCTTAGTTTTTTTGAGGTCATACTCGATATACCCCAAAAAGCTAAAGCGGTTATCAGATAGCCAAGATAAAAAGGCAGTCGCTTCTAATAGTTCTTTCTCCGTAGCGCGGGAGTGACCTTTTTCTTTCCAGCTATCTGTTATGGCAGTGACTCGCCCAAGCATTTCGTCGTAGTCATCTACTGCATCGGCAACTTCACTCAAAACGGATTCAAGCTCCGCCTTTAAGCTAGTCAATTCTTCTTGACTGTTAACCCGATCAACCTCAATAACCATTAACGCTTCAACATTGCATTTAGGACTTGATGAGGCGTTATCAATCGCTTTTAAAGAGCCCTTGTCATCACGTGTTGTATGCAAAATGGTATGTTGAATGCCTTGCACTCGCAGATTCTTATCAGCA
>NZ_LWFH01001236.1:0-915 GCF_001635725.1 Oleiphilus sp. HI0066 | reverse complement strand
GCTATGCTCTGAGCCGATCGCGACATCTAGACCGAGTGCTTCAAATATTGATGCGCATTCTGGATCGGTCGCGCCTGACATGCACCCTGGCGCTCCATCTAGATCTTGAGTCAGATCTGAATTGCTCACTAGGTTGTCGAAGTTCAGTACGATTTGTTGGCTGCTTGGATCGAAGTTTGTTAAGGCTATTTGAGGGCGATTCGGACGCGCACATGTCACGGTTTCACCGAGTTGAGGATCTCCAGAACAATTGGTGCTCCCGAGATGAAAGTTCCATGAAGAAGCTGAAAAGCCAAGGTCGCTTGGTCGAATGATTCCGCCGACTGGTGCTACGTCGAGTCGCGCAAACTTGTAACCATTTTGCCAATTCCAATGCATGCTCGTCTGATCTAATGGTGCTACGGCCGTTGCTCTATCTGCGTGATTCAATTCAGAGGGAATGCCAAGTGAAAAGGTAATGCCTGTGAACGCGACATTGGCTGGAGCGCTCACGATTCCTTCAACCTGAGTGTTTGTATTTTTCGTAGCGCCCGAACAGCTCGTATCTTTGTTCATGAAATCGAGCAAGCCCACGTTCTCGTGGTTCCAAGAGTTGTCTTCTAAGTCCAGTGCATACTCATTACTCTGATCATCTGTAAGTCTGATGTCATGCACATAGAATCTAAACTCTCTGATATCAGCATTGGTATTGTTTGTGCCTAGGCCTGTCAGTTGTGTATCGCAATCAATTGATACGTTATTGGCTTCTGCTGCAAATGCGATGGAAACATCTTGTTCTTGTAGGGCGTTGACGTTAGTAGAGCCGCCTGATGAGCAGGCAGCCAAAAGGGCGCATGTTGAGATAGCAGTAAAGTGTGAAAGTTTCATGATGCTCTTGTCCTAATAAAATGAATAAATATTGGCTTTAGGTGGAGC
>NZ_LWFH01001235.1:0-1557 GCF_001635725.1 Oleiphilus sp. HI0066 | reverse complement strand
AACGAGTTCTGCAGCATTGCACATAGCGATGGCATGTATACAACCAAGATGATTCTGCACTTTCTTCTGGTTCTTCAGAATCATTTCGCAATAGCCAGGGCGTAATACGGTCACCAAAGGGTCGATGCTTTCGAAGTAGGGTGCAACCGTTGCAATGCCCTTTGAAAAGCCTTCTCCGCCCATTTGTTCAAACATCTTTAAATACTGATTCATGATCGTTGCCTTATTCTTATTTTTTAATGAAGTGGGTATTAGTTGTGTGCTGTCAGAAACTCGAATGTTTCTTTCCATAAGGTGCTTTCAAATTTAGCTTTAAACATTCCAGTATGGCCGATGTGTTTCGCGTCCACATCTTTGGGTTTAACTAGTTTTAGTTCGCAATCAGCTTCGTGGAACTGACGCAAAAGATGGTTAATGTTTTCTTTCGGCGCGAGCGCATCGTCAGAGAATGCGTAAGACAAAATAGGTATTTGCATTGAATAAAAACGAGAGCAATCAAGCCCGAAACTCGGATCCAGCAAATAGTTTGGTTTACTCATCCATTTAGCCCACTGTTGTACGGCTTTTGAAGGCAGGTTTTGATTGCCTAGCCCGAATTTGTCAGCAGGGAATGGCGAATAAATTCTGCTTACGATGGGTAGGATAAAACCAATATTGACGCGAATTTTTAGTCCATCCGCAAGGCGTGGCCATCGCTTCCAGTAGGGCGCGCTCGCGGCAACAAATACTGCACTTTTAAGCTGCTCGCTCGAAGGGGCTAAGGCGAGTAGTTGTCCGCCAATACTATGGCCAATGAAATACACCTGATCGGTCTTTGATATGGCATAACGCAGCACGCCTTCTATGTCTTGTGTTCCCCACTCACTCAGCTCAAAGTCTTCTCGCGTTAGCGATTCGTTATCGCCCGTTCCTCGATAATCAAAGCAAAGCACTTTCTAGCCTTGTTTGACAAAGAACTCGGCCATTGGCCAATAAAAACTTTGGTTTACACCGAAGGCACTTGCAATAACGATGGTGCCGAGTGGGGGATTTTCAGGGCTAAATTCACTGATCAATAACGATGTATGATCTCGGCACGTGAGGGTAGTGGTTAATTTCATAGGAGGGCTGACAGCTAAGGAATTTGTTTTGCGTCAGCTTACCTAAGTATCGTGCGTCAAACTAGCGTTAATATGCGATTTTAAAGATGAGCAAGGCGATGCAGATAATGGTTCCTAACAAAGGGTAAGCGGGTGTTTTTAACGTGAAGTCTTTCGTCATTTTGTTTCGTCTGAGTACAACCAAAGATGCGTTCACGAGAGTAAAAACACACAGCACAATAAAGCTTCTGTAAGAAGCAAGTGTGACGAGCGGTAGCGCGAGGGCAAACATTAAAACTACCCCAGTTACGGCGAATGTCGCGAACCAAGGTGTTTTGGTTTTCTCAGAAATGAGGCCAAATACTTGTGGTACACGTTGTTGATTCGCCATGCCGTAAAGTACGCGCGATGCCATAATAATTTGGGTGAGAACCCCGTTGATAATGGCAAATAAACTGATCACTGAAATCCATTTTCC
>NZ_LWFH01001234.1:0-16896 GCF_001635725.1 Oleiphilus sp. HI0066 | reverse complement strand
TTGATGACCGTTTCCGTTCCCTCAAGCGAGGCGCGTATTCTACAGAGCCTCAGTTGATTGTCAACACCTTTTCTTAACTTTCTGAATTTAATTTTCTAAGCAACTAACTTATTGAAATCAAACTCAAAATTAGGTGTTAACTTCTCGCTTATTTCCAACCCTTTTGAAGGGTCTTCCCTCAAGCGAGGCGCGAATTATATAGATCTTAATTCGCCGGTCAACTACTTTTTTTGATCTTTCTGATTTTATTTTTGAGCTCGTTTTCAACACTTAAATAAGCAACAAAAACTTCTCAAAAATCACCAGAAACAAAGATCAAAAATTACGCTAGAAGACCTTCACTTCTCGCCTCAATTTCGACTCCCCTAGGTGTCTCCCTCAAAGCGAGCGCGCATTATAAATATATAAACCAAACGGTCAATAAGTTTTTGATAATTTATTTAATCGAAACTCGAGCGATTTTTTTCTTGCCAGCCTGAATGACGAAACGACCACGCACCTTAATCATTAAAGATGCTTCTACCTTTTGGCCATCAACGTATACAGCGCCTCGCTTCAACACATCTTTTGCCGCAGCACCATTCTTAACTAGACCCGCCATACGCAGGACCGCCGAGATTGGCAACTCTTCCTGACCGTCATCAGCAGCCACTTCGACATCTTCCAAATTCTCTGGTATTTCACCTAGTGCCACCTGATTCCCAGCACCTTTGTGCGCTTCAGCTGCGGCAGCAGCGCCATGGAACCGTTCGATAATTTCGCGCGCAAACAGATCTTTCACTTCTTGAGGATTACGCCCCGCCTCTATTTCAGCCAATAAAGCCGTAACTTCATCCATCGACCTAAAGCTTAACAATTCAAAGTAGCGACCAATCATAGCGTCTGGCATTGACAGAAGTTTAGTATACATCAAACCAGGAGCATCACTCACACCCACATAGTTTTTTAAGGACTTAGACATTTTCTGAACGCCATCAAGTCCTTCTAAAAGAGGCATTGTCAAAATAGCTTGCGGATCTTGACCTGCATTTTTCTGCAAAGCGCGACCCATCAATAAATTGAATTTCTGATCAGTACCACCCAATTCAACATCCGCCTCCATAGCAACGGAGTCATACCCTTGGACTAAGGGATAAAGAAATTCATGGATAGCAATCGATTGCTCACCTTTGAATCGCTTACTAAAGTCATCACGCTCCAACATGCGCGCAACGGTATATTGACCAGCAAGGCGAATCATATCCACCGCACTCATCTTGCTCATCCACTCAGAATTGAACATGACTTTTGTTTTGGCTGGATCAAGAATCTTGAAGACCTGCTCTTTATAGGTTTGAGCATTCTCTTGAACTTGCTGCTCAGTTAAAGGAGGACGTGTCGCGCTTTTACCAGTCGGATCACCAATCATTCCGGTAAAATCACCAATCAAAAACATCACTTCATGCCCGAGATCTTGGAACTGCTTTAACTTATTAATAAGTACGGTATGACCTAAATGAAGGTCTGGCGCAGTCGGATCGAAGCCCGCTTTCACTCTCAGCTTCTTGCCTGCTTTTAGTTTTTCAACAAGCTCTTCTTCTACAATTAGCTCTTCAGCACCTCGCTTAATAATTGCTAATTGTTCTTCTACCGACAACATACCTTACTTCTCCAATATCACGCCTTGAAGGCGCCTGCACACAAGTCAAAAATTCAAAAGTGCGGCATTATACCAATTTTAATGGTGAAGTAAGCCACCTTTGCATTCATTCACTTTGCGCGATGGGATTACATAGATATACTAAAAATTAGATGTTCACTTTTAGTTATTGATTGTAGGCAAGTTTTGTTTCACGCATTTCCAAAAACGCACGTTCTCGCAGCAGGCACAGTTGGCGTTCTCATTACCCTTATTTTACTTATCAGCCCTAGTAGCAAAGTTAATGCGACGAAAAACACAACGATCGCCATCGACATTCCAAAAGAAGCAACTATCAACAGCGCTGAACTTGCCACTCCTCAAGATCACGAACTACAAATTGAACCCTTAGAAAACTGGCAAACCTTCTCAGTGAATGAAGGCGATACTCTATCAAAGCTATTTGCTTTAGGCGGGTATAATGACGCAACCATGTACAAAGTACTTGGCGCAGGAAAACAAAACAAAGAGCTCACACGAATCTTCCCCGGCGAAAAAATAGCGTTTCTGAATGACGATGCAAATCAATTAAGTCGAATCAAGCTATCTCGGTCTCTCACTGAAACTGTATTTTTAGATCGTCAACAAGACGGCTCGTTCGTAACGGAAGTTGTTACCAGAGAACCAGAAGTTGAGCTAGCATATGCCGAGGGCACAATCGACTCATCCTTATTTCTTGCTGGTCAAAACGCAGGTTTGGGGCAATCTCAAATCATGGGTCTCGCCAATATCTTTGGCTGGGACGTGGATTTCGCCCTAGATATCCGCAAAGGCGACAAGTTCAGTCTGGTATATGAAAAGCTATTTGTAGATGGCCAACCTTATAAGGATGGTCGAATACTTGCGGCCAACTTCAGCAATCAAGGACGTCACCTAGAAGCCGTCATTTATACTGACGCGAATGGCGTTTCAAATTACTTTACACCCTCAGGTGAGAGTATGCGCAAAGCGTTTATCCGAACGCCTGTAGATTTTGCTCGCATCTCTTCTCACTTCAACCTGAAGCGCAAACACCCTGTACTTCATAAAATCCGCGCCCACAAAGGGACAGATTATGCAGCTTCTCGCGGAACACCAATTAAAGCAACGGGTGACGGTAAAGTGACATTTGCTGGCCGAAAAGGCGGATATGGCAATGTAGTCATACTTCAGCACGGCCAAAAGATCACCACACTATATGCACACATGCATAAGTTCGCTCGCAACATAAAAGTAGGGAAGCGCGTCAAACAAGGACAAATCATTGGTTACGTTGGCAGCACAGGTTTAGCATCAGGCCCTCACCTTCACTATGAGTTTCGCGTGAATGGCGTACACAAGAACCCTGTTCGAGTGAAGCTACCACACGCAAAACCAGTACCTAACAGTGAAGTTGAGCTCTTCTCGCTTCAAACAAAGCCTCTCTTAGCGCAACTAGATACCCTGCGTGAAAACTTTCAGCTAGCGCTGAATGATCAGTAGCCTTGTGACCACCAGCCAACAACTCTATATAGGCTGCATTTCAGGCACTAGCATAGACGGCCTTGATATTGCCCTCGTTAAATTCGAGGACAATAAGATCCATACAGTTCAATCTGATTGCATAAAACTACCGGAAAAATTGCGACACGCCTTATCCCAACTCTGTGATTCAAACTCTGATGAAGAGCTAGAGCGTTTTGGTCGAGTAGATCATGAACTGGGGAAGTTCATTGGTAAAAGCACGAACGACTTCCTAACTCGCCTAAACATCAATCCGGAAAGCGTTACGGCTATAGGAAGCCACGGACAAACCATCCGCCATCGCCCAGAAGGTCCAACACCCTTCTCCATCCAAATTGGTAATGGACATGCCATCGCGGAACACTCAGGCATTATGACGATCAATGACTTCAGAATGGCAGACATGGTCTGCGGCGGCCAAGGCGCACCTTTGGTCCCCGCATTTCATGAGGCTATATTTTCGAGCAAAGACGCACACCATTTCATTATCAACCTAGGCGGAATTGGCAACATTAGCGTGATCCCAGAGGGTCACATGCATAACAGCTATGGATACGATATTGGGCCCGCAAACACTTTGCTTGATCGTTGGATAGAGTGCCACAAAGACAAAGATTATGATGAAAACGGCGCATGGGCTAGCTCTGGAAAAGTGATTCCTAGCTTATTAAAGTGCTTATACAGCGATCCGTTTTTCTCCGCCCCAGCTCCTAAAAGCACCGGTCGAGAATACTTCAATCTTCATTGGCTGAATCAGCATGAGATTCAAGATTTAAAACCAGAAGATGTTCAACGGACCTTGCTTGAATTAAGCGCCGTTAGCGTGGCAGACACAATCAAGGCAGAAAAACAGAATCTAGTTGGTCCGGTGAAGTTTTATGTTTGCGGCGGCGGCGCTCACAATCAACTTCTTATAGACAGGATTGAAACGCTCAGCAACGAGCATATTCAGTTTACAGATGAGCTCGGAATACCAGTCGATGACGTTGAAGCATGTGCTTTTGCATGGCTCGCCAAGCAAACAACGGAACGAAAAGCTGGAAATCTAATCAGCGCGACCGGTGCATCACGTCCAAAAATCTTAGGCGCGATACACCTCTCTTAAAGACCTTGTATCTAAACAGTTTGCTCTGTTTCTTGCGCTTGCGGTGAAACACCTTTTTTAAGAAGCTCTGTCACTTTATTTGCTTTCAAGCCCATCATTGCCATTGAGGTCATAACCCCTCCCATCAATGCACCACCCACACCAGCAGTTACCACATCAGAGCCTGTTAAATAAAAGTTTTTAATCTCGGTCTTTGGATGAATCCAACTTTGTCTAAAACGCTCGACATCATGCTCGATACCATAAATCTCACCACCTTCGTTCCATTGGAACCACTGAGTGGAAAGAGGCGTAGACAACTCAACGTAATCCAAAGCACCTTCAAGTTGAGGCATATGTTGATACAACTTTGCCATGAGCCGACCTGTAAGCTCCTGCTTAAGCGTCTCATACTCATCACCCCGCTTACCCCAAGTTGTGCCTTGCCATTTTTCAAACCACTCAGGCTTGCACACGGTGACGATTTCGACCGTCGACTTTCCGGGATAGCGATCTTCCCATTGTGGATCTTTTGCTGAAGGGAACGAAATATAAACCAGAGGAAAGTCCATATCTTTACTAGCGTAGAAGTCATCAACCGCTTTATCGTGATCATAATGCGGGTATAACCAGAAATTTTTCTTAGGAATTTGCAAAGACTCTGCAGAGCCTTTGAAACCAGCATATATACAAAGGTGCGCAGATGAAGTCTCTACCTTGGTGACAAGCTTATCGTAACCATTCTTTTTCACTGACTCTTCTGGCAATAGCTTGTTCAAAGTCGGCACTAAACCCGCACAACTTACTATCTCATCTGCATAAAGCTCATCACCTTTCACCAAACGAACACCATAAGCTTTATTATTTTTGACAAGCACCTCGTCAACACCTGCATAGGTAAAGACCTCGCCGCCAGATTGCTGAATAACAGGAATAATTGTTTCTGCTATTCTCGCTGCACCTCCGACTGGGTAAGCACCACCGTTGAGATAATGCTTCGCGACCATCGCGTGCATAATGAACGCCGCCTTTTTCGGTGGAAGACCGTAATCCCCCCACTGCCCTGTAAGAACCGCGATCAATTCTTGATTTTGAGTTAAGCCGGACAACACCTCATAGGTCGTTTTGAACATATAATCTGGGAGTACCTTATCCCGAAACTTGTTATACAAGGTACCGGGAGTTTTAGGTAATGCTTGTCCTGCAAAGAACTTAGGCACCTTAGAGCTCGTTTCGTAAAGCAAATCGACATACTGATCGATTGCATCTGATTCCTCTGGGAAATTAAACTTCATTTCTTCTTTGAAGTTTTGAGGACCCGCCATAAAGTTGTATGCCTTGTCTCCGATGTATACCTGATCGTAGAGCGTGTCCATCTCCGCCCACTCAAGCTGACCGTCAGTGATCACATCAAAAACTCGACGCAATGTACTGTTTGGCCTATGCACCTCCCCAATATAGTGAACACCTACATCCCATTCATAGCCTTCACGCTCATAAGCATGTGTATAGCCGCCAGCAGTATAATGTTGCTCTAAAACACAAACTTTCTTACCTAACTTAGATAGAAGCGCAGCATTTGCGAGCCCACCAATTCCAGAACCGATAACAATGACGTCATAATGATCTGCTGCTTTTTTCTTTCTAAAGCGAGTACCTGTTCTAACTGTGCTCATAACGAAGTTACCTTACGATGTTGGGATCTACATAGCTCTTTTAATAAGAGCTTTGCATATTAAGCAAATGAAGATTAATATGCAACAAATTGCATATGGAGTCTGTTTTGTCATTAAAACACGCCATCTTGGTCATGCTGGATCAAAAACCACATTCAGGTTACGACTTGCTTCAGCAGTTTAAAGAAAGTGTCGGATATTTCTGGAATGCAAAGCACCAGCAAATATACAGACAACTTAAAATCCTTCATGACGAGGAACTCATTGCATTTCAGAGCGAAATCCAATCAGGAAAACCCGACAAAAAAATCTATGCCATCACACAACAGGGAAAAGATGAGCTTTTGCGTTGGTTGAAAGAGCCCGTCGCCACAAACAAAATCAACGATGCATTACTGGTGAAAATATATGGAGCCGATTCCGCGCCGATAGAAGATATCGCATCAGAAATTGAGCGTCATATAGAGATCCATCAAAATACCCTTAACTACTTACTTGCTCTTGAGAAAAAATATCTTTCTCTTTCTTCAAACGAACAACTAAACTTCCGCTATCCTTACCTTACTTTGCGTCGAGGAATACTCGGCGAAGAGGCTTGGTTGAGGTGGGCTGAAGAAGCGACACAATTGTTCAAGAAATAATCAGAGATTTTTCTTCCACTCACGCGTATACTCCCGCCTCTTTTTATCACCTCCCAATTGAGGAAAATCTTAGTGAGCGAAGCCTCCAAAACATTTCATGAACTTGGTCTAACCGAGCAATTACTTAAAGCCGTTTCAGAATTAGGTTACGAAACAGCATCTCCTATACAAGAACAAGCCATTCCGGTCATTCGAGAAGGCCGCGACATTCTAGGTCAAGCGCAGACAGGTACTGGTAAAACAGCTGCTTTCGCTCTTCCAGTGCTTTGTGAAATTGAAGCGAAAAGCTCACTACCTCAAGTTTTAGTTCTCGCGCCTACTCGCGAGCTAGCGATTCAAGTCGCAGAAGCATTTGAAAGCTATGCGAAATACTTACCTGGCGTAAATGTTCTGTCGATCTACGGTGGACAGAGCTACAGCATACAACTGCGTCAACTCAAACGCGGAACGCAAATTGTTGTAGGAACACCGGGTCGTGTAATGGATCATATGCGTCGCGGGACTCTTAAGCTAGACAACCTAAAAACACTGGTGCTGGATGAAGCCGATGAAATGCTACGCATGGGTTTCATTGATGATGTTAATTGGATTTTAGAGCACACACCTGAATCTCGTCAGATTGCATTGTTCTCTGCAACGATGCCTAAAGAGATCAAACGTGTTGCCGATGCGCATCTTAATAATCCTGCGCACATAAAAATTGCATCTAAAACAGCTACAGCAAGTACTGTTCGCCAACGTTACTGGATTGCTCAAGGACTCAATAAATTAGATGCGTTAAGCAGGATTCTAGAAGTTGAACCTTTTGATGGCGTTATCATCTTCGTCAGAACTAAGGTTGCGACAGAGGAGTTAAGCACAAAACTTCGTGCCCGCGGATTTTCTGCAACCGCACTGAATGGTGATATTCCACAAGCAAGCCGTGAGAAAACTGTCGATAAGCTAAAAAAAGGCGACATCGATATTCTTGTTGCAACGGACGTTGTTGCTCGAGGTTTAGATGTTGACCGCATCAGCCATGTTGTAAACTATGACATTCCATACGACACAGAAGCTTATGTTCACCGTATCGGTCGAACTGGGCGCGCAGGTCGTTCAGGGGACGCTATTCTGTTCGTCGCACCACGCGAAAAACGCATGCTACGTGCTATCGAAAAGATTTCAGCAAAGTCGATCGAACGCATGGAAATACCAAGCGCAGCTAAAATCAATGAGTTGCGTATCGAGCAATTCAATCAGCAAATTATGGAAACGATCGAGTCTAGCGATTTAAGTTTCTACCAAGAATTAATCGAAAAACTAATCGACGCACGTCATGCAGATCCAATAGTCGTTGCAGCGGCACTCGCTAAGCTTTCTCAAGGCGGCAGAAACTTATTGCTTGACCCTAAATCAGATCGAGCGATGCAAGATGCTGAGAGCAGAGATAGAGATCGCAGCAAAGGCGATTCAAAATCGATTAAAGAAGGGCCGATTCGACCTCTTCAAAAATATCCAGATGTAGAATTAACTCGCTACAAAATCCAAGTCGGCCGTGTAGACAAGATCAAACCGGGACAAATCGTCGCTGCCATTGCGAATGCGGCAGAACTTTCAAGCGACTACATTGGTCAGATAGAAATCTATGACCGCTTAACAACCGTCGACTTACCATCAGGAATGCCTAACGACTTGCTTAAGCTATTGCAAAAAACTCGTGTGGCGCAACGCCCAATGAAAATGGTGCCGCTAAACGAGAACTTTGCGAAGAATGATTCGAAACGCAAAGAGAACAAAAAGCCCTCGAGCAAGCCGCGTAAGAGAAAAGTCAGTAAAAGCTAGTAACAAAAAAGCCCGCAAAAGCGGGCTTTTTTATTTAACTCGTTACGATTACTTGCTGTTATCAACCATGTACTGAACCGCATTTGCGATGTCATCATCAGAACATGTTGAACACGTGCCTTTAGGAGGCATAGCGTTGATACCATTGATTGCATTCGCAATCACTTGATCGATGCCACCAGACATACGTGCTGACCAGTCTGATGCTGAGCCTAGCTTTGGAGCACCTAGCGCGCCAGAAGTATGACAAGCCGAACACACACTGTTGTATAGCTCTTCCGGATCACGAGGACCAGACGCCACAGCTGCGGTCGCTGCACCACAATCATCACCCTGAACACAAACACTGCCTACAGGTTTAATGCGCTCACGAATACTGTCGTCGTCCATCGCTGCAGTTGCTGTAAATGCAGACACTACTAACGTTAGGGCAGCAAACATACTCATTACTAATTTTTTCACTTCACACCTCATCTTTGATTATATCTGTAGGGAGGAACTAATTTGATCCAAAGTATAGGCGAAGCCACTCACTTCTTAAAACGGAAGTCCTCTTAATTTGTGCGGGATTTTAACCGCCAAACCATACTTCAAACAAGAGCAATCCTAATTTCGAAAAATTATATGAACTTTGGTTATTTATAAATTCTAAACTAAACTAAGTATATTCTGCGCAAAGACTTGCACTGAAACGCAGAAACCATTGGACGAAGAATAATTATCAGGGACAGCCCCACAATATTTTTCACGTTCAGCAATGCTTAAAATTTAGTACTTATAGGTTTAATAATGTCAGAAAAACGTTCCGGAACCGTAAAATGGTTTAATGAATCCAAAGGATTTGGTTTTATTCAACAAGAGTCAGGTCCAGACTTGTTCGTTCATTTCAGCAATATCTCTGGTGAAGGTTTCAAAACCCTCACTGAAGGTCAAAGTGTAACCTTTACAGAAGGTGAAGGCCGTAAGGGCCCGCAAGCTGAAAACGTAAGTGCTGCTTAAGCATTCTAGCGACGGTTAAGCCGTCGCTTTTAATTCCCTTTGTTCTTTCCTCTAAACCTCATCACTAACTTATACAAACTCTCGTTTAATTTAACCCGCATTTTTTGCCAAGCTGAATATTCAATAACTCGACGCTGATATAAATGCAGGCTGACATAGCCCCATACTTTATACCAACGCAACGGCCCCATACCCTGACCACAAATGCCCGTATTTTTATCGAGCATCATAACCTGCATAACAACATCTTCATTTCTTGGATTTTGAAAGTTCAAGCCTAAACCTTTAAAGCCCATGTACCTATAGTGCTCTACTAGCTCTGGAGGACTTCCTACCAGTATGTAGTTTTTGCCTGCCGTCAGCCCTTCTCGATACATGTTTTCAAATACACCCTGCAAAACATCAGTATCTTGATAATGTCGCTCAATACAGACTTCCGTAATTTCCATAATCTGCTGGTAATCAGGCAATACAGAAAAACTTGTCGCGGGTAACACCGACTCAAGCTCTAAAGGCTTTGCATTACGCTCGCCAAAAACGAGCAGAGCTGAACCAATAACACGCGCATTATGGAATGCGATCAATATTCGTCCATATGCATCTTGCTCGAGTGCAAATCGCGCAATTGGCTCGTCTTTATCGCAGAGTCCCAGCCTTGCATATGACTTACGGCGAAGCTTTAAAACCGCTTCGTATTCTGCCTGTGTTTCAACAAAACGATACTGAACGAAATTCTGGACATGATTTGCCTCTATTCCAGAAAGAGAAATTTCTTGAGGCGTTTTTTGAGCAAAGTGAAAACAGTGTTGCGATAATTCTCGTTGAGCACTCGGTGAAAACTCATCCACGGCAATAAAACAACGAATCAAATTCTCTTCGGTTAGGCCAATATTACTCACCGTACCAAAGACCTTTTGTAAGCCGTGAACTGTCCCCAAACTAAATTCCACTCGCATACCATCGAAAAGAGTGAAGTCAGAATTAATATTTGAAGCGACAAAACCATGAAGCGATAAACTTTCTACTTCGAAGTATGAACTTTGCTTGTAAGCAAAGGGATGAACAAGCTGGCCTTTTAAGCTTTGTTCTGCGTTGAGTAATATCGGTTGAAAATTACCATGTGGATTACTCTGCTCATGCTCTATGACCGCTGAGACCTTAGTTCCTTGCTGTCGATCGGAGCGAATATCAATGACAATGCCACGTAAATCATATTCGTAACCAATCATTGGACTCACTCTCAATGAGACAGGCCCACCTACTTGCAGATTATGCTGGCTATGATGAGGAATATTGATTGCGAAACCAATACTAGAAAAGTCATTTAGGGAGGCCTCGATTTGCCCCCCTGGCATTAGAACGCTCGCTCGGAAACCATGTTTACCGCTAAGAGCCTGACGTGCAATACGCCGATCTTCATGCCGAATGAAGCGAGTCTGAAATTCCATACCCCTAATCTACCCTTATGATTTTTTTATTTCTGGTGGACTAGGGACTAGTTTAAAGCAAAAGCTCGCGAATATCAGACAAATATTTAGCTATGACGCCACTAAATCTTGCAGCATCTGCTCCGTTTACTGCACGATGGTCGTAAGACAACGACAAGGGCAGCATTAAGCGCGGGTGGAATTCACCGTTAGAGTATATCGGTTTCATTTGCGCCTTTGAGGCACCGAGAATTGCGACCTCAGGTTGATTAACAATTGGCGTAAACGCAGTCCCTCCAACACTTCCCAAACTAGAGATAGTGAAACAAGCCCCCTGCATGTCGGCTGGGGATAATTTGCGTGCTTTGGCTTTTTCAGCTAGTTCACCAAGCTCTGCAGTTATCTCCCATAAATCTTTATGTAGCACGTCTTTGATCACTGGAACAACCAATCCATAGCTCGTATCTACTGCAATACCGATGTTGTAATAATGCTTCTGAATAATCTGATTATTCGCCATATCAAGTGAAACATTAAACTGAGGTAGATCCTTCAGCGCATGTGCACATGCTTTGATCATAAAGGGCAAAGGCGTCAACTTAAGGCCTTTAGCCGCTGCCGCATCTTTTTTCGACTTTCTGAAAGTTTCTAACTCGGTAATATCTGCTTCATCAAACTGCGTAACATGTGGAACATTGTTCCAACTCGACTGCATATTCTTAGCAGTTAACGCGTGTAATTTTTCAAGTTTACGTATTTCAACTTCACCAAACTTACCAAAGTCCGGAAGCTCTGGCTGAACTGGCCCTGAAGACACGATTCCATTTTGCGCAGCTTGAACTTGCGCTTTTATATAGGCATTCAAGTCATCTTTCTGAATTCGCCCCCTCGGACCAGTCGGACTGACTCTATCCAAATAAACACCAAGCTCTCTCGCTAATTTTCGAACGGCTGGCCCTGCATGCACACTATCATTCTGCTCATGAGGTTGCATTGCACTCGATGGAACTGATGAATTCGTTTGGCTCGACGGCTTAACGCTCTTAGCTTCCGAAGTTGAAGTCTTTGCGTTTTGCTCTTTTAAAGGTGGTGTCGCGTTGTTTTCTGGTTCGCTAGTAGCTTGCGTTTTGATCAAAGCGATAACATCGCCTTCTTTGACTTTGTCACTAAGAGAAACTTTAAAATCTAGAATCTCTCCCGCTACGGGACAAGGTATATCCATCGAGGCCTTATCAGATTCAAGCACAATGATGGCATCATCAGCATTAAGGTTTGTCCCTACACCAGCGCAAAGCTCAATGACCTCTACCTCATCGGCTCCGCCAAGGTCAGGTACAATGACTTCAGTAGTTGTCGATTCTGAAACTGCTTTCGGCACATTTTGCTCTGGCGCAGCTTCCTGAATTTCAGCAATAGGCTTTTCTTTAACATCCTCTTTCTGTTCGCCGCTTTCTGGTTCATCAGAACTCTCTGCAGATACAGATATTAGAGTATCGCCTTGTTTTACTTGGTCACCGACTTTCACCTTAATGGCATCAATAACACCAGCACTCGTTGCCGGTACTTCGATGCTCGCCTTATCTGATTCAAGCACGATAATCGGATCATCAATCGCGATCGAATCCCCTACATTCACTAATAGCTCAATAACTTCAACCGCGTCTTCGGTACCTACGTCAGGAACGTAAATTTCTATACTATTCATACGTTCCTCCTATTACCGCAACATTGGCGCAATACTACTGCGATCAATTTTATATTTTCGCATGGCCTCAAGACTTACACTTGAGTCAATTTTTCCTTGTTTAGCGAGACTGTCGAGTGCTGCGATAACGACGTAATAACGATCAACCTCAAAGAATTGACGTAATTTCTCTCGCGTATCGCTGCGCCCAAAGCCATCCGTTCCTAACACTGTATAGGGAGCATCGACATACGCTCTAATTTGTTCTGCATAAAGACGCATGTAGTCAGTTGAGGCGATGACAGGGCTTTCAGAGCTTCCTAAACATTGCTCTACATATGAAGACTTAGCTTTCGCATCAGGATTAAGCAGATTCCAACGCGAACATAGCTGGCCATCGCGCGCGAGCTCATTAAAACTCGTTACACTCCATACACTAGAGGCAACGCCATAATCATCTTTTAATAACTGTGCTGCGGCAGCGACTTCGTTATAAATAGTACCACTACCCAGTAATTGAACATGAAGATCACCGTCAGAATTTAGCTCTTCACGTTTATACATGCCGCGAAGGATTCCCTCTTCACTGCCTTTGACCAAAGGAAGCTGTTTATAGTTTTCGTTAGTAATTGTCAGATAGTAATAAACAGATTCATTGTCTTCGTACATTCGCTTCATGCCATGCTGAACAATTACTGCCATTTCACATGCAAATGCTGGATCGTAAGCTAAACAATTCGGGATAGTTGATGCTAATACATGGCTATGCCCGTCTTGGTGCTGCAAGCCTTCACCATTTAAGGTGGTTCGACCTGCGGTGCCGCCTATTAAAAATCCTCGAGCACGCATATCACCAGCCGCCCAGGCAAGATCTCCGACACGCTGAAAACCAAACATGGAGTAATAGATATAAAACGGGATTAGCGGATAATCGTGCACACTATAAGATGTCGCACAGGCTATCCATGCAGCCATTGCACCGGCTTCATTAATGCCTTCCTCTAGTATTTGACCAGCTTGATCCTCACGATAATACATGACCTGATCACGATCATTTGGCACATACTTTTGCCCTTCAGAGGTATAGATGCCTAGTTGTCTGAACATGCCTTCCATACCAAATGTCCGAGCTTCGTCTGGAACGATTGGCACGACTCTTTTTCCGATACGTTTTTCTTTAGTGAGAGAAGAAAGCATACGAACGAAGGCCATTGTCGTTGAGATTTCTCTATCACCTGATCCATCAAGCTGAGCTTGGAACACATCAAGCCCTGGAACTGAAAGCGGTGCACTTTTTTGTCGACGTTTTGGAAAGAAACCACCAAGTTCTTCACGACGCCTTTTCATGTAGATCGCTTCAGGGCTATCTGGTGCAGGACGATAATAAGGAACATCCCCTATTTTTTCGTCACTAATCGGAACGCCAAATCTATCCCTAAATGCTTTTAAGGTATCGATATCAAGTTTTTTGAGAGAGTGGGTTGTATTCGTCGCCTCGCCCATTTTACCGAAACCGTAACCTTTAACAGTATGCGCTAAGATAACGGTTGGCTGACCTTTATGATGCACGGCCTTATGATATGCCGCGTAGACTTTATATGGGTCGTGACCTCCACGGTTTAGCTGCTCAATATCTTCATCCGTTAGATTATCTGCCAACTTCCCGAGCTCAGGATAACGACCAAAGAAGTGCTTACGTGTATACGCGCCGCCGTTGGACTTAAAGCTCTGCATTTCTCCATCAACAAGCTCATTCATAGCTTGTTGCATTGCACCATTTTCATCCTGCTCAAATAGCGGATCCCATTTACGCCCCCAAACAACCTTTAAAACATTCCAGCCTGCGCCTCTAAACACACCTTCTAATTCTTGGATGATTTTACCATTGCCACGCACCGGTCCATCCAAACGCTGCAGATTACAGTTCACAACAAAAATAAGATTATCGAGTTTTTCTCGACCTGCTAAGGCAATTGAGCCAAGAGTTTCAGGTTCATCCGTTTCACCGTCACCAATGAAACACCATACTTTTCTCTCACCTTTATCTGTTAAGCCTCGGCTATGGAGATACTTCATGACATGCGCTTGATAAATCGCCTGTAAAGGACCAAGCCCCATAGAAACCGTCGGGAATTGCCAATAATCCGGCATTAACCATGGATGCGGGTATGAAGATAGACCATCCCCATCCACCTCATTTCTGAAACGATCCATCTGACCTTCGTCAAATCGTCCCTCTAAATATGAACGCGCATAAATACCTGGAGATGAGTGCCCTTGGACATACACTAAGTCAGCTTCTCGCTTATCATCACCGGCATGAAAGAAATAGTTGAAACCAACATCGTATAGCGTCGCGCTAGAAGAAAATGACGAAATATGACCACCGAGAGCGCCCGGACGATCATTTGCGCGCAATACCATTGCCATCGCGTTCCACCGAATCAAGGAGCGAATACGACGCTCCATGAATAAATCACCAGGCATTCTGGCTTCGTCTTTTAGCGGAATCGTGTTGCGATAGGGAGTAACGACAGAATGCGTTGGCAATAAACCACTCGAAGCGCCTAGGTCTTGCAGTCGAGAAAGGATATACTGCGCGCGTTCGAGCCCTTCAAACTTAATTAGTGAGCTGAGGGCATCTAGCCATTCTTCAGTACCATTTGGGTCCTGATCTGAGTTCATAATTACTCCGTAGACTTATGTGACTTTGCATATATGGACAAAATGTACTGAAATGGCCGACAAAAACATTCCAATTCCGCGCCAAATTGCTCATAATTTAAACAAATGTAATATTTGTTCCGACCTTTCGGAACGAACACAAACGGTGGAATAAAAGGGTAGTCGAGATTTTTTTTAGTGTGTGTTCGCGAAAATTTAAATCTTGCCCAACTGGTTAACTAAATATAACGACAATCTAGCAATTTACAATGAAATACTTATACTCAACATTCACATTATTGATGAGCTTCTCATTTTTTGCCTATGCGGTTGAGCCGCTTTCTGAAAATGACATGAGTGATCTAGCGCTAGACTCTGGAAGCGGGCTACTCCAAATATACGGACCAACTGCTGCGGGCTTGCGTGTCGAAGCTCTTGGCAAGAATGAGGAACCTCCCGAAAATGAGTCCACTGACGATACATCCATCAAATCTGCCGAATCGACGATAAAATCACTGGAAGATCAGTTGACGGAAGAGTTCCAGCGAGAGCGTCCTGACTTAGAGTTTGACCCAAACCTACAAGCTATCGTTAAACCTAATGAACGCGTAGTGGGTGACGCAGCCTCTTTTGATACCTTCAGTCAGATTCAGTACAACAAAAGCAATTTTAAACATGAAGCAACGTTCAATTCAGATGGAAGCGTGCAACATGATAGAGACCTTCAGATCGACTTGCTGAAGTTTGAAAATATCGGTGGGGATGATTTGAACGACCCGAGCACGATCGGAAGTATTTATATCTCTGACTGGACGTCTCAAGGATCTACGACAACTCAAGTACGATAGTTCTAAAAGCCAAAAACAAAAAAGGCGCATCAAAATGCGCCTTTTTTCATATGTCGCTTACGTCTATCTCGTGCCGTATACAACCATCGTCTTACCTTTCACTTGAACGAGACCCTGCTCTTCAAGTGTCTTTAGTACTCGACCTACCATTTCACGAGAACAGCCAACGATACGTCCGATTTCTTGACGCGTAATTTTAATCTGCATGCCGTCTGGGTGAGTCATCGCATCTGGCTCCTTACACAGATCAAGTAGTGTTCTTGCAACACGTCCTGTCACATCAAGGAAAGCTAGATCTCCAACTTTGCGAGTAGTTTGGCGTAGACGGGACGCCATTTGCTCACCAATGAAGTAAAGAATACGAGGATCTTGATTAGAAATCTCTCTAAATTTGGTATAGCTAATTTCAGCTACTTCACATTCTGTCTTCGCTTTGACCCAAGCACTGCGCGAGTCCATGTTATCGAACAAGCCCATTTCACCGAAGAAATCACCAGTATTCAGGTAAGCCATGATCATCTCGCGACCATCATCATCTTCAATAATGACAGTAACTGAGCCTTTAATGATATAGAACAAAGAATCACTTTTATCACCGGCATAAATAATCGTACTTTTGCTTGGGTACTTACGGCGGTGACACTGACTTAAGAAAAAGTCCAAGTGCTTAGTTTTACTTTCTACTGGTTTTAAGATTGTGGACATTCGACACACCTTTTTATGCATATATGCAAACGAGCTACTCGGCTCACTTCGCTTTTTTATATTATGCCTTCAAGACCGAATAACACCTTTGTCGATGTTTAACTGCTCTCGGCAACTTATTGATAGTTAAAAGTATAGACTAATAAATCAAATACACATTTATAAAAATAAACTCTGTTTTGTGGTA
>NZ_LWFH01001233.1:0-1505 GCF_001635725.1 Oleiphilus sp. HI0066 | reverse complement strand
TTGCGTTTCATGTGAAAGTAGTGAGAGAACAGTCTTATGTGTGTTTCAAGCTGGTGCGCCTTGATCACTTGTTGGGCATTATCTACTGCAACGCATTCTACTCTATTTTTGTTATCCCCTTAAGTTGTTGTTTATAAATTGATTTTTTAAACTTTCTAGAGTTGGCAAGCATTCTGCTACGTTTCCTTTGACAGTTAAACAGCACAGTGCGACTAGCTGGAAATTGTCAGGCCTTTCGAGAGAAGGTTTTGAATGAAAGGAACTTTTTTCATGGAAGATTATGGCGGCCCGGGGACTGGCCGCTTTTTTTTGCCTGAAATTTTTAGAATAGCGATCAGTCTTCTCTTTTTTGTTTAGCGCAGTGTTCTTGACTATAACTCCCATGCAAATCACAGCAGGATTGTCATTGTGCGTTTGCGTTCTAAGTTTTTAAGTATTGGCATTTTACTAGCCATCATTCCCGCTTTTTGTCTCAGTGCCTATATTGCATATAGCAGTTATTCGGACGGAAAGTCGGCCATTCATGAGCTTTCAAAGGCTCAACTCACTGCAGTGAGAGAGTCTAAGAAATCCCAAATAGAGCGATATTTTCAAACGATTCAGGATCAAGTATTGAGCTTCTCGAAAGATCGGATGATCGTGAATGCAATGAGAGAGTTCAAGCGGGGGTTTGATGATTATTTATCGCAGCGAACGGGTGACAATGTCGTTCAGCAAAAAGAAAAATTGCAGCAATATTATGAGCAATCCTTCGGTGGTGAGTACGCTGAACGTAATAACGGTCAAAAGGTCAATTCAGCAGCCTTAATGCAAGGCTTAGATGCAGACTCTATTTCTCTACAATACGATTTCATTGCAAACAACACTGAACCTTTAGGGGCCAAAGATGCCCTGATTCAGCTCGATAACAATACGCTCTACAGTAAGTTGCACAAGATCTATCACCCGCCTATTCGCGATTTTCTGCAGCGTTTTGAGTATTTCGATATCTTCTTAGTCACGCCAGATACCGGTGATATCGTTTATTCCGTTTTTAAAGAACTGGATTACTGAACATCTTTATTTGACGGACCTTATGCCAACAGTGGTATCGCACGCGTTTTTACGTAAGCGGTTCAAGCAACGGAGCAAGATTATGTTGTGATCAATGACTTTGCTCCTTATCCACCATCTTATGAGGATCCTGCTGCGTTTATTGCTTCTCCCATTTTTGATGCGGGAGAACTGTTAGGCGTTCTGATTTTTCAGATGCCTATAGATCGTATTAACGCAATCATGACGCATGACCAACAATGGGCAACGACAGGTTTGGGCGAATCGGGTGAAACATATTTGATTGCTCAAGACCGCAAAATGCGCAGCATGAGCCGTTTTTTGATTGAAGATAAAGACGCATATTTAGAGGTACTAGAAACATCGGGTTTAGATGCGCAGACACTCCAATCTATTGCCACTAAGGAAACCAGTATTGGTCTGCAGCCAGTGAACACAAGAGGTGCTGATCA
>NZ_LWFH01001232.1:0-1118 GCF_001635725.1 Oleiphilus sp. HI0066 | reverse complement strand
CTTCGTGTTTATTTGAAGCCAAATCTTCTTCAATAATCGTTTCAAGAAAGTGCTTAGATTTAGTTGGTGCAGTGTCCGACATATATGAGTTTCACCTAGTGAACAGAACTAACAATAGAAAGGGCGCGCATTATACCGGAATACGCGCCCTCTATAATAGACGTTTTATATCTTGGTAATAGAACAGTTCTTAGAAATTGCGTTAACAAAACGCACAAGAGAAGGAATATTGTTTGCAACAATAGGAATGCCGCTAGTCATAAGAGAAACGCTAATCTCCCTTCGAGGGTCGGCCCAAGCCATTTTATTGATTAAACCAATATGCCCATAACAAGCCGAACTATTCGCACCCCAAATACCGACTGGCTTGCCACCAAGCATTAAACCCGCGCTATAACGCATTGGCATCATCAAGGTACGATCAAACTGAACACTCGCAACCTCTTGAATCGCTCGACGAATCGTAATCTCCTTCGCTACTTGCTTTCCCTTCCATTCACCGCCGTTAAGCATCATCTGGAAAAAGCGATTCATTTCTTCTGCTGTTCCCATAATATTGCCTGCTGGAATCACCGCGGACAGAAATCGAGGATCGTTTGTCACATCTTCGACCAAATCTAAAGGCCCACCTAATGCGCGTTTAATCAAATATGAAATTGGGAAACGCGGTTTCAAGCCTATCGCATAGTTCATCGCGACGCGGTCTGCATATTCATCATCAATACCATACTTAAAGTATTTCATGCCCATCGGCTTACGAATACGCTCATCTAAGACTTGCTGAATCGTCTTATCAGTGACCTTGCTGACCACACGCTCGAGAATATAACCGCCCGTCAGCGCATGATACGCCAACTTGTCACCGCGTGGCGAGTCAGGCTCCGCATCGCATAATAAACGCCAAATCGTATCGTTATCCCATAAAGTTTCTACCGGCAGCCCCTCAGGCAAACCGGGAATACCACTGCGATGCGATAGCACCTGATGAATCGTGATGTTTTTCTTGCCATTGCGGGCAAACTCAGGAAGATAAAAACTAATCGGATCATGCAGATTGATCAGTTTCTTCTCGTTTAACATATGCATCAATAGTGCTGTGACCGCTTTAGAAGCTGAGA
>NZ_LWFH01001231.1:0-1317 GCF_001635725.1 Oleiphilus sp. HI0066 | reverse complement strand
TTCAGGGGCAGGAGAATCATCCGAGGCAAAGCCCACCTCTCCAGAAAACTCGCCATTGACCTTAATAGAACTTAAAAAGATAAACCGCTTTACTCCGGCTTGAGCGGCCTGTCGAGCTAAATTCGCAGTACCCTCTACATTAACTACTCTAAACGCAACCAAAGGATCTTGCGCATCATCATTCATCACATGAACGCGTGCAGCGCAGTGAATGATCACATCCACGCCAGTGCCATCTCCATGACCACCACGACCTAGCACTTCTCGCCAATCCGTTTGACTATTAATGTCGCCAACCGACTGAAACGAATCGGAATCACTTCTTCTCGCACAAGCGACTAGATCCAAACCATTCGATTGAACTACAAATCGGCTACCTAAAAAGCCACTTGCTCCGGTCAGTAAAATTTTCAAAAAAATTATCCAACTAATTCGTTTAATTACACAAGATTATTGCGAAAACACCTTCGAATAACTCCTAAATAATCCGTAACTGTTTTGCTTTACAAAACACTGTAATCAGCACGTATACTTTTTACATAAAAATCAGAGTGAACAAGGGCATTATGGAAAAGGAATTCAGGTCAGTTTGCGTCATGGGCTTAGGCTATATAGGCCTTCCAACAGCTTCACTTCTTGGCACTAAGGGCTATCAAGTTACTGGCGTGGATGTATCTCCCAAAGTAGTTGAAACGATAAACCAAGGAAAAATTCACATAGTCGAGCCAGATTTGGATTTGCTGGTTAAATCAGCAGTTAATTCCGGGAATCTCAAGGCGAGTCTTGAGCCTTGCAAAGCAGACGTATTTATTATCGCTGTGCCGACCCCATTTAAAGAGGGCTACGAGCCAGATTTAAGCTACGTTGAGCAAGCCACTCGCAACATTGCTCCGTTTGTTGAGTCTGGCAATCTGGTCATTCTTGAATCGACAAGCCCGGTCGGAACAACAGATCTTGTTGCGAAAATCCTCAGCGAAGCTGGGCACGACACCCAAGGCGATGTATTTGTTGCCCATTGCCCTGAGCGAGTACTGCCAGGGCGCATACTGATTGAACTGGTTCAGAATGACCGCATTGTTGGCGGAATCAACGAGGCATCGACCGATGCTGCTGCAACGTTTTACAAAGAATTTGTAAGTGGCGAGGTACTTGAAACAAGCGCCAAAACCGCGGAGCTATCCAAGCTTACAGAGAATTCCTTCCGCGATGTGAACATTGCCTTTGCAAACGAGCTTTCACTCATCTGCGATCAAGAACATATCGATGTGTGGGAACTAATCTCGCTTGCGAACAGACACCCTCGAGTAAACATCTTAC
>NZ_LWFH01001230.1:0-1507 GCF_001635725.1 Oleiphilus sp. HI0066 | reverse complement strand
CGGTACTACGGTTGATGTTCGAGATTTATTCTTCAACACGCCTGCACGCCGTAAGTTTTTGCGCACTGAAAAGACGGAATTCAATCATTTGGAGGAAGTCGTCAAACGGCAAGCTTTGGGGCGATTTGATGTTGGGTTTGATCTGTCTCACAACGGTAAGCCGGTGCATAGTTTGCGCCCTGCGATCACATTAAGAGATAAAGAGCAGCGTGTGGCGAGTTTGTGCGGTAAGCCGTTTATGGAAAACGCTGTAGAGATTGATGTCGAGGCGTCAGGGTTAAAACTATGGGGCTGGGTCGCGCTGCCAACGTTCTCTCGAAGTCAGGCGGATTTGCAGTACTTTTTCGTGAATGGGCGCGTGATTCGTGATCGCTTGGTTAGTCATGCTGTTAAGCAAGCATATAGGGATGTGCTTTATCACGGCCGACATCCAGCCTTTGTACTGTATTTAGAATTGGATCCAGCTCTTGTTGATGTGAATGTGCACCCTACGAAGCATGAAGTTCGTTTTCGTGACGGGCGCTTAGTGCACGATTTCATATTCAGAAGCTTGCATCGCGCGCTAGCGGATGTTCGTCCTGACGAGTATATGCGCGAAGAGCAAAGCGCAAGTCGAGTTGCTGAGAGTGAGGCGATTCACCAGGAGACAGGCTTAGCCGCGCAACCCGGTTATAATAGTCAAACCCGCATGCCATTGTCCGTGCCGAGTTCGAATACGGGGGCTGCGTTTCAACCGCAGTCTATTCCAAATAATCCCGCTCAAAGTGAAGTGCGCACGGCCTTAGATGGGATGAGTTCTCTGTATGGTGGTTTGAAGCCAGATTTGCCAGAGCTGTCTAATACTGTTGACGTATCTAATAATGCCGAAGATCATCCTTTAGGCTTCGCGATTGCTCAGCTTCATGGCGTTTATATTCTCGCTCAAAACAGTTCGGGCTTAATAATTGTTGATATGCACGCTGCGCATGAACGCATTACTTACGAAAAGATGAAGTCCGATTTTTACGGCGCGGGTATTCAATCTCAGCCACTGCTTGTTCCGATGTCGATTGCTGTCAGTACTAGGGAAGCAGATGCTGCTGAAGATTGTGCTGTGGAGCTCCAACGATTCGGATTGAGAGTTGAGCGGGCTGCACCCGAATCTCTAGTGATTCGTGAAGTCCCTGTGATTCTGCAAAAAACAGACATCGTTCAGCTTGTACGAGACGTCTTGAGCGACATGATTGGCTACGGGCAGTCTGATCAGCTAGAAGCAAAGGCAAACGAGTTGATGGGGACAATGGCTTGTCATGGTTCTGTTCGGGCAAACCGAGTTTTGACGATAAGTGAGATGAATGCGCTGCTGCGTGAGATGGAAGAGACCGAACGTAGTGGTCAGTGTAATCACGGTCGACCAACTTGGACGACTTTGTCGATGCCTGAATTAGATAAGCTATTCTTACGTGGTCGATAGTTTCACTGCTAGGGTTTCTATGTCTTCGCTTCGTACTATGCCGCCGGCTATTTT
>NZ_LWFH01001229.1:0-1585 GCF_001635725.1 Oleiphilus sp. HI0066 | reverse complement strand
CCATCAGCTCGCGCGCTAGGCTGGCGTGACGTACATTTGTCGCATGCGCTCCTGTGCCTTGCAAAAGATGGATGTAACGCTGGAGGGTGTCGGGGGTGATTGTTTCTGGATTGGCGTAAAAATCATCTACCATTGTGGTAACGATCGTTGATGGTTGAAAATACTCGGAAAGTAGGCCTGTATTATCTAAGTATCGGACCATGAAAGGGGGCTCTTGCTGCATGCCAAGAGGCGATACCAAAGTAAGAGTTTTTACTTTATTTGAGTTGTCTATAGCGTAACGTGCAGCTAAATATCCGCCGTAAGAAGCACCGACTAAATGAAAGTTTCGGAGCTCGAGATCTTCAATTAGGTAGGTGAGGGTATGACTCAGGTAATCACGACTTAAGTTTTCAGGACATAGATCTTCTGGTGAGCGAATGCAGCGTGGTGCCCCCGTTAAACCTGAGCCAGGTAAATCAATCGCGATAACACGAAATTCTTGGCGAAGTATTTCGACCCAGCGGTTCCATGTGTGAACAGAGGAAAGCTCGCCATGGATAAGGACAATGGTATCGCCTTCGCCTACATCACGAAAATGCACAGGTAAGCCAAAGTCATTATCGCGATAGTCTGAGTCAGGATAGGTATAGCGGGAAGTGATGTACCAATCAGGTAATTCCGAAAAACCTAGAAAACTAGTCAGAGAAGTCGAGGATTTAGATGCACCCTTCATATTCGTACACGCGCCAAGCAATACAATGCTCAAAGTGACTAGCGCAACTTTTAAAATGCGAAACATACGCAGTTGTTTCTCTCTAACTTCCCAGTAAAACCGTAAGCATACGCAAACTAGCAGACTATTCAGTGAACTAGTGCTGTTTACGTTAGCTAACTTAGTTAGGCATCGTCCAAAGGATGCATAGCGGTGGTATTAAATCCGCCATCAACGAACAAAATCTCTCCACTAATTCCACTCGCTAAGTCGCTACACATAAATGCAGCCGCATTACCCACTTCTTCGATAGTAACATTGCGCTTCAATGGGGCTTGCTTAGCGGTTTCATTCAACATTTTTCTGAAGTTTTTAACTCCTGAAGCAGCTAATGTTCGAATCGGACCAGCGGAGATAGCATTCACGCGAATACCATCTGCGCCCAAGCTATTCGCCATGTAACGAACATTGGCTTCANGGCTCGCTTTAGCAAGGCCCATAACGTTGTAATTCGGAACGACCTGTTGTGAGCCAAGATAAGTTAATGTAAGCAATGAACCGCCTTTTTCTCTCATCAAAGGACGTGCGTACTTAGCGAGCGCAACGAAACTATAGGCGCTGATATCATGGGCGATAGCGAATCCTTCACGAGTGGTCGCATCAACATAATCGCCTTCTAGTTCATGAGCAGGCGCATAACCAACTGAATGCACCACAATGTCGATAGAACCCCACTGCTTTGAAATCTCTTCAAAAACGGCTTCAATTTGCGCATCGTCAGATACATCTAAGGGAAGAATTAATTGGCTGTTCCATTTTTTCCCAAAATCAACAACCCTTTTTTTCAGCTTCTCTGTTTGGTAAGTCAGTGCAATTTCAGCGCCTTCACGA
>NZ_LWFH01001228.1:0-821 GCF_001635725.1 Oleiphilus sp. HI0066 | reverse complement strand
CCACCAACGCAAAAGAAACGTCTGCTCTCGCTTAGCAAGTAAGTTGAGGTTAGTAAGAGAAATTCCATGATCGTTTGCGTAGTTCGTGATGTGCATATGCTTTAACACTGCTTGCGCCAAACGCAACGCTGAACCATTAACTCGAGTATGCCCTTTGCTTAACAACACTAAATCATCAACGTAACTATCTGACTGAGCCAACAATCGCGGCAACACTTGATGACGAATGCGATTCCTTGTGATCGAAAGGTCTCGATTAGATTCATCTTCGACCCAACTCACACCTTGGTCTTGGACATATTGCTCAAGATCCTTTCTTCGTAAATCTAGAAATGGTCGAACGAGATGACCTAGTCCCATAGGCCGACTGTGAGGAATAGCAGCCAACAAACTCGAGTCAGTCTCTCTTATAAGTCGCATAAGAACCGTCTCGATTTGATCATCAAGATGATGCGCCAACAACAAAATATCATCGGTGCCGACATGTCGTTTGAACACCGCATATCGCGCTTCACGCGCCGCTTGCTCGAGACTTTTACCTTTCAGATCAAGTTGAACACGCTCAACAATGCATGGTATTTGATATTCGGCACAAACAGCTTTGCTTCTCTCCGCGGTTCGCTCACTCCAAACACTAAAACCAACTCAATCATTCTGCGCTATCCATGTTCACCATGGATTAAGTTCTCACGCTGATGCGTGGGCGGAGCATTGCCAAGCTGTTTGTGCCGAATATCAAATACCATGCATTGTTGAGCGTGTTCAACTTGATCTGAAAGGTAAAAGTCTCGAGCAAGCGGCGCGTGAAGCGCGATATGCGG
>NZ_LWFH01001227.1:0-1821 GCF_001635725.1 Oleiphilus sp. HI0066 | reverse complement strand
TGAAACCAACCTGATTAACGATACTGTATGACAGAATTCGTCTTGCATCATTTTCAAGCAGAGCATAAATGATGCCGTAGAAAATCATAAAGCATCCGATTGGAATCAATACACTTGTACCAGGGAACGCAATAAGCAGCGTAAATACCGCTGTTTTGGTTGTGAAGGCAGAGAGAAAGACCGAGCCACTCGGGCTTGCTTCAGGATATGCATCTGCAATCCACGCCGAGAAAGGTGGCGCGCCGGCGTTGACCAAGAAACCGATTAATATCAGCCATTGAGCAGGTCCAGCTAACTCAAGCGCGGTAAATTCGGTAGATCCTGTTTCATGGATATGCCACAGAATACCTGCCATCAATATGACGCCGCCAAATAAATGCATAAACAAATAACGCATACTGGCTTTGTATGCGGAGTTTGTTGCGCCAGCCCAGATCACTGCGGTAGAGCCAATTGCCATTAACTCCCAATAAATAAATACGCTGATCAAGTCGCCAGAAGAAGTCACCCCGATTGCGCTACCGGCGTATAAAAACGCTGCAGATAACTCCAAGGTGGAAGCGGTACGCATCGCATAGATGCCACCAACCAAGACCATCAAAGAAAAGATAGTCGCAAACAACTTGCCTACGGTTGAAAAATCAAGCGGTGATAGCGTGTATTCAAGAAAACTTGTTTGCCAAAGCGCGTTATCGGGCAAGGTCCAGATAAGTGTCAATGCAAGTACAGGCAAAGCCACAAGTACAGCTTGTCTCAACAAACCCTGAGTAATAGGGATCAATAGCGCCCCAATGATAATTATCCAGCCTGGTGGAAATTCAATCATCATAATAATCCTCTCCACGCTTCAAGACGTAGCCAAGCACTTTTGCGCCGACCACCATAGCGGCACATGTAACAAATCCATACCATGCTGAAAAACCAAAGGTGCCATCAATACCAAAGTGTTCATGCTTATGAATCAATAATTCAGATAAGACGGTCAGAACCAAAATGGCGATAAATACCTTCCAGAGCAAACTGATCGATGCCGGTCTCATTAACCAATGTTTTTCAGGTTCATTCATAGAGACAGCTCCAGCATTTGTTTCGCAAGCGCAAGTGGTAATTCAGGGTTAAAGAACATAAACAGAGTCATGCCCGCTGTAATTAACAAAGGAATCAGAATCATTAGTGGCGCTTCTCCATGACTCTGATGTTTCTGGTCGTTAGGCTCAGATTTGAAGTAAGCCGCATAAACGATTGGAATAAAATACGCTGCGTTTAATAAGGTGCTGAGAATCAGGGCAATAACAGCGACCCACTGACTTGTTTCTAGCGAACCAAGTAGTAGATACCATTTGGAAATAAACCCAGCAGCTGGCGGCAACCCGATCATCGATATCGCACCAATCGTAAAGGCAGCCATTGTCAAAGGCATGTGTTTGCCAATTCCATCAAGCTCACTCACTAACTTCTTGTGCGCTGTTGTGTATATCGCACCGGCCACGAAAAACAGGGTAATTTTACCGAAGGCATGAGCAGCGATATGCATTGCGCTTCCGATAACACCCATGGCAGTAGCAAGCATTGCACCCAGTACGATGTAACTCAGTTGAGCTATTGTTGAGTAAGCAAGCCTCGCTTTGAGATTGTCTTTGGTCATCGCGATTATCGATGCAATCACCATCGTGGCGGAGGCGACATAAAGCATTAAGTCGGTTGTAGCAAGGTCAGAAAGCGTATCAAGACCGAAAATGTATACCGCAACTTTCAAAATGCTGAAAACACCCGCTTTAACAACGGCGACGGCATGCAGTAAGGCACTGACAGGAGTTGGCG
>NZ_LWFH01001226.1:0-953 GCF_001635725.1 Oleiphilus sp. HI0066 | reverse complement strand
AGCTGGTATCTCAGCAGAATCTGGTATCCAAACTTTTAGAGCGAGTGACGGTTTGTGGGAGGAACACCGTATTGAAGACGTTGCCTCTCCAGAGGGTTTTGCACGCAATCCTGAACTTGTTCAATCGTTCTACAATCAGCGTCGTCAGTTTTTACTTTCGCCAAATATTCAGCCCAATCTAGCCCACAGGGCATTAGTAGATCTTGAACGTGCGATGCAGTTAGCAGGCCATTCATTTATACTCGTGACGCAGAATATTGATGATCTGCATGAACGTGCAGGCTCTCAAAATGTATTACATATGCACGGAGAGTTGCTTAAGGAGCGTTGTCAGTCTTGTGAATTTGTACAGGAGTCACGCGTCGATACGACACCAAATTCAGTATGTGAAAACTGTGGTGCAATGGTTCAAATGCGTCCGCATGTCGTTTGGTTTGGTGAAATGCCTTTATATATGGATGAGATTTATCAAGCGATTGAACAATGCGATGCCTTTATATCGATCGGTACCTCAGGTCATGTATATCCTGCGGCGGGATTTGTTGAAGTCGCTAATCATGCAGGTGCAGATAGTATTGAGATCAACCTAAAGCCCTCTGCCGTGCACTCGAGTTTCTCTCGCTCCATTCAAGGCAAGGCTGGTGAAGTGTTACCGAGCTTCGTTAAAGATCTGTTGGCGTAGCGTGCTTTTAGCTATTTATGAATTTAACTATTCATAAATCTAAGTGCTAAGTATGGAGCGACACAGAAGATTAAGGTCATGATTTTGTAATTCGCAAGGAACTTAAAATAACTGGTGCTCAATGCCGTTGCATTTAGTCCAAACAAGCGATTGTGTATCGCAAGCATTTGCGCTTTGAATACGACAACGGCGAAAGTCGCTAAACCTAGGTAAGCGAGGTTGATCGTACTAACCCAGCCAAAAAATGTCACCGCATCATCTAAGTTCATCG
>NZ_LWFH01001225.1:0-1325 GCF_001635725.1 Oleiphilus sp. HI0066 | reverse complement strand
CAACCCAGGCTAGATCTGCAATCGCATTTGCACCAACTAACTTACCACTACCTTTCAAAGTATGGAAAGCACGACGAAGCTCAGCCAAAGCTTCCTGATTCGCGGCATCAACGTGCAATACTTTAGTCGCCGCTTCGATGTCAGCAGCAACTTCTTCTACTTCTTCAGCAAAGATTTCTAGGATATCTTGATCAATTAACTGCTCATCGCTTTCCTTCGCGACTGACTCTGGCGCTTCACTAGCCGCTTCAGATATGTGGTGAGGGGAAATATGCGTAGTTGCATCCGATCCATTCGTCACGCCAAGCTTATGCAAGCTTTCACGCGCAACTTCCAAGAAGCGGTCGCTTTCTGGAGCACCTTCAGAGAGGCGTTCGATGTAGTACTCAATACTACTAATTGCATCAGCTAAGCGATCTAGCTCTGACCAATCAGGCTTTACTGTCTCTCGAATTAAACGTTCGCTGATATATCGACTGCAGCCACTAATCAATTCAGCAGCTTCTTCCAAAGGAATAATCTGTAAGCCACCACGAACACTTTCTAGAATCGCGGGAACACCCTCAATCTGCTTGATATCCCAATTAGAAGTAATAAAACCAACAATGCCATTTTTAGCTAATTCAATTGATGCTTTAGATGCCTCAATCACTGCTGCATTAGCATTCTCAAATTGCTCAACCGGCACGGCATTAGCAGCCTCAGGGCCTTCAGCGAGATGTCGAACTTGAACTTCAACAGACAAAATCGCGTCAGCAAGATTCATCATTGAGTCTTGATCAACCGAAACAAAGTCTTTGCTATCTAAGACATTGATCTGCTCTTCTAGAACTTTTTCTGCATCAGAGATACCGACCATTTGTAGCGAACTGGCCATCTGACGAAGCGCCGGAATTAACTCTTTCAAGTCATCGACTTGAGCGCTCTGATCTCGGGATACAAGGTCAATTTTATCTTTGAAAGAAGCAAGCTCTTCCATCAAAACAGAAGCAATCGTACTTAGCGTTGATTTATCTGGGCCAAGAATCTCTTTTTCTGGGTCGTCATCGATTTGCAATCCAAATTGATCGCGCAATGAAGTAATTCGCTCCGATGAAGCGTCGCTTGTTGCAACATAATAAAGAAGATTTTCCAACAAAGATGTCGGCACTAAACGTGTCATCGCATCATCAGCTTCTTCAATCATAGCCTTAAGCTGAATATCAAGTTCACGCAGTAATTGCTTTTGCGCGCTGCCTAGGCTCTCTTCAGATGCATTCAAGGTCTCTAAGAAGGCGTAAGCAATCGTCCACAATTGACCTAAAGGACTTCCTTTACTGAATTTT
>NZ_LWFH01001224.1:0-1265 GCF_001635725.1 Oleiphilus sp. HI0066 | reverse complement strand
TAATGTGGCAACTCCGGCAAGCGTCAATAACAAGGTAAACTGATTAAAAGACGGTTCTGACCAGTTCTGAAGCGCAACCGGCAACGACGCTAAACTCGCAAACAAACCGAAGTAAAACACGGTTCGCAAGGCGGGCTCTCCGCCGCCCATCTTACGGATAGTGACTTTTGCCAACGCCGCGAGACACGCACCTAACAAACCAATTCCTACCAGAGATAGCGCATCGAATGTGGCTGACATATTCTGTTGAAGCTTAGGCTCACTAATAATGCACACACCTATGAAACCAAGAATGATGGCAAACCAAGTTGCTGCAGAACTTATTTCTTTTAGCCACAATGCTGCGATCAATGGGATAAAAAACGGTGTGCACAGTTTTAAAAGAATCGCCTCGGTAAAGTGCATGCGGCCCAAAATATAAAAGAAGCAGCTCATTGCACTGACACCTATCAAACCACGCACTAAGTGCAGATGCATTTGCTGGCTTTTAAAACCTGTAAAGCCAAACTGATGAATGATCAATGGGATGATGATAATGAGCGCGAGGGAGTTGCGGAAAAACACAATGGTTTCTGTACTCAGGTCGGCGCTCATATATTTTATAAGCGCCCCCATGATGGCAAAACAGATTTCACCGCCAATAATTGCGGCGATGGGTAGTGCTAATGACGAATTCATTCTGAATTTCCAAGAGCTCGATTTAATCGCTCTTGGAAACGCTTCTTCCCAATTTCACCAACAACTCTAAGTTGCTTCATTTCGTTTTGATTTGTATCGAAAAACAGATAAGAAGGCGGGCCAAATATTTCGTATTTTTCCATCAATGCAATGTTGCCTGCATCATTTTTAGTCATGTCTGCTTTGATGAGGTAATACTGACCAAGCTTGTCGGCAATATCTTGTTGCGGAAAGACGTCTCTTTCCATAATGATGCAGCTAATACACCAGTCGGCATATATGTCTACAAAAGCAGGCTTGCCAGCAAGTTTTGCATTTTCTAGCTCGTTTTGAAGATCTTTTAAAGAGTAGACCTTGATAAACGGGAGCTTACTTTCACTCAGAACTGCACTGGTAAGCGGTCGCATAGGATCATTCGATCCTTTAATTGCTCCAAATAGCCAGAGCGCACCGATCAGCAACAGTAGCGAACCCAAAGTGTATTTGATGGCGCGGGTATGAATTTTGTGTGTTCTTTGAGTAAATACGTATATCGCGGCACCGACAGAAAGAACGCCCCAGAGTGCTAAACCTATGTTTCCTGGAAC
>NZ_LWFH01001223.1:0-36624 GCF_001635725.1 Oleiphilus sp. HI0066 | reverse complement strand
CAATTAGGTTAACACCTTCGGAACGATCAATTCATTAATAATCATAGACTTATGAGACTTCCGTTTTTTCAAATTGCGCACACTCTTTAGCAAATGCGTATTGAATACGCATTTGCTAATTCATTACCCCTTTAAAATCAGAGCTTTATAAGAATAAGCAATGATACCCGCCCCTCGTGCGGTTATCACAGGCGACCTGTAGATATAATTTGAACCAACACAACTCGACCTCTCGAAGCAGGTGCGGTCAAAGCGTTAAGGTCTGCAATCTTCTTCGAAGCGGGCATCGTGAACTGCGAAGCACTAACAGCCGCTTCTGTCTATCTTGAGACTATGACCTTTCAAACTTTGTTAACAACGTTTTTTGTTCACGGACTCCAAGTCAGGGAATCAATGCTAGGTGAGCTAAGGCATATGGCCAAATTTGGTAACCTAGAAGACCATAAGAGGTAAAATTCAAGCAAAAATGGTGGGCCTTCCCAGACTTGAACTGGGGACCTACCGATTATGAGTCGGGTGCTCTAACCAACTGAGCTAAAGGCCCATTCTTGCTTTGCTCTTTCGAAAATGAGCGAAGGGGATCTCTTCATCTAAGAGAGCCTTAAATGAAGAAGGGGCGCATTATAATGCGCCCCTTTAAACTTTGCTAGACGATTATTCGTCTAAGAAGCTGCGTAAATGATCAGAGCGCGTTGGGTGGCGTAATTTACGCAACGCTTTGGCTTCTATCTGACGAATACGCTCACGCGTTACATCAAACTGCTTACCAACTTCTTCCAAAGTGTGGTCCGTATTCATTTCAATACCAAAACGCATACGAAGTACTTTCGCTTCACGTGCAGTCAAACCAGAAAGAACACTACGTGTTGCTTCTTTAAGACCTTCACCTGTTGCTGTATCCACTGGAGATTCAGCCATAGTATCTTCGATAAAATCACCAAGATGCGAATCTTCATCGTCACCGATTGGTGTTTCCATAGAGATTGGCTCTTTAGCGATCTTGAGTACTTTACGTACCTTCTCTTCCGGCATATCCATGCGTTCACCAAGCTCTTCAGGCGTTGGTTCACGGCCCATTTCTTGCAACATCTGACGAGAAATACGATTCAACTTGTTGATCGTTTCGATCATGTGCACTGGAATACGGATTGTACGCGCTTGGTCTGCAATAGAACGCGTAATCGCCTGACGAATCCACCAAGTTGCGTAAGTAGAAAACTTATAACCGCGACGATACTCAAACTTATCTACGGCTTTCATCAAACCAATGTTGCCTTCCTGAATCAGATCAAGGAACTGCAAACCACGGTTGGTGTATTTTTTCGCAATCGAGATAACAAGACGCAAGTTCGCCTCGACCATTTCTTTCTTGGCACGACGCGCCTTCGCTTCACCGATTGAAATACGACGGTTCACGTCTTTCAACTGCGCGACCGTCAATCCAACTTCTTCTGCAATAAATGCAATCTTACGTTGCGAACGTACGATTTCATCTTTGTACAAATCAAGTTTGGCAGAAGCGGCATGCTTCTCTTCGAGAAGTTCGTTCACCCAGTTTAAATTCGCTTCATTACCAGGGAAACGTTTAATGAACTCTTTGCGATCCATGCCGCACTCGCGAGAGCAAATCGACAAGACATTACGCTCATTCACACGAACCACATCGTTCGCTGAACGAACAGAAGCTACCAAGTAATCGAACTGTTTAGCATTCAGCTTAAGAGGTGCAAACAGCTCACCTAACTCGTTAAGCTCTTTGATTGTTTCTTTGCTTGCACGGCCATGCTTCTCTTCAGTACGAAGCGCTTTGTCTAACTGAACACGGATCGCTTCAAAACGCTCTCGCGCTTCTTCTGGATCTGGACCGTTATCTGTTTCTTCCTCTTCATCGTCCGAATCATCAGAATTTTCTTTCGCTTCGGTAGGATTTACAGGAACAGGAATATTCGCTTCCGCTTCTGGATCAAGATAGCCAGTTAATACATCTGTAAGACGACCTTCGTCTTCTACGATTTGATCATACAAAGCGACAATAGAAGCAACCGAACCGGGGAAATGCGCAAGTGATGCCATCACATCACGTAAGCCTTCTTCAATACGTTTCGCGATACGAATTTCGCCGTCACGCGTAAGAAGTTCTACAGTACCCATTTCACGCATGTACATGCGAACAGGGTCAGTGGTTCGTCCAGCTTCTGTTTCTACTGCTGCAAGTGCTGCGGCGGCTTCCGCGGCAGCTACTTCATCAGTAGAGTCGCCGTCGGACATAAGAAGAGAGTCGGAATCTGGCGCTGTTTCTACTACCTGAATCCCCATGTCATTGATCATGCGGATAATGTCTTCAACCTGATCCGGATCAGCAATATCTTCAGGTAAGTGGTCGTTTACTTCAGAGTAAGTCAAATACCCTTGCTCTTTACCGCGAGCAATCAGTACTTTTAAACGCGACTGTTGTGAATCTGTTGGCATGTTCACCCTATTGTCTGGTGGCCGATTAAAAAATAGTCGGCCATTATACGGAATAATTAATCACCCACAAAGGAAAAGTGCGATCATAAACACAGAAATCAAGCTTATTAACAATTAAAGACGCTCAGATATTCGAGTGGTTACTGCTTGAGCTTGGCTGCGCTCTTCGTCGGTTAGTTGATCGGGTGATGTTATAAGCTTAGCTGCTCGCAGCGCATCAACACGTTTTTTTTGTTCGATTGCGCGTTTTATTATGAAATCTAATTCTTCAATCGCGATATCAGGCTCTGGAATCGCTTCAATCCCCGAAAACAAATCAAAAAATCGCTCGCGATAACCTTGCTGATCAACGGCAAGTTGATACATCAAATCTTGCTGCGACATGATCTTAAACTTGGTTATGAACCCAACAAACATCGCCGCTGTTTCAGACTGGAAGGTAATGTCTAAATCATTGAGTGCCTGATGTCTTTCTGGAGCGAAGTATAGTCCTAAACAAATCGCGATATCTTTAGTACGAATTACACGAATCTCGGAGCTCTCACGTGTCACTTGACGCCCCGGCTCAGAAAACTTCTTACGCGGACTAGTTAGCTCTTTAAGACGGTCCCACAAGCCCGACTTTAATGCACTCTTAGGTAAATCATTTAAGATCTCTTGCACTCTGCTACGAAGAACGCCCCGATCTTCTGGCAAATCAAGATTTAAGCCCTGCGTGTGAACCTGAAAAAAGAACTCAGAAAGCGGTAAAGCTCGCTCGATACGTTTCTCAAAATTATCCGCACCCTCTTCGCGAATTAAGGTGTCAGGATCTTCTCCCTGAGGGAGAATTAAAAAGCTAAATTGCATGCCGTTTTCATACATCGGCAGCAAATTATCCATCGCCTTTTGAGCAGCTCTCATACCCGCAGCATCACCATCAAAACAGAAAATCAGTTTTTTGCAGCGACGTAATAGCTGACCTAAGTTTTCTGCGTTAGTCGCAGTTCCCAAAGTTGCTACAGCATAATCAATCCCGTGCTGAGCAAGAGAAACCACATCCATGTAACCCTCAACAACAAGAAGCTTTTCAATACTTCTAAGGGCTCTAGATGCTTCGAACAGCCCATAAATCTCGTTACTTTTGTGAAAAACACGAGACTCGGGAGAGTTGATGTACTTTGCTTTATCGTCGCCTAAGGTTCTTCCACCAAAACCAACAGTCTTGCCACGCATGTTCCGAATAGGAAACATCAAACGGTTCTGAAACAGATCAAAAGGTCGCTCATACTTTTGCGAGACCAATTTCATTTCAACGAGCTTAGCAAGCTGCCGGTCTCCCGCCTGACCTCCAACAAAATCTCGTTCAGCTGGCGCATAACCGATACCAAAACGCTCAATCACCTCATCACTTAAACCGCGCATTTTTATATAACGCTGTGCGACATCTTTACTGGTATGATTAGCGAGAGCTTCTCTATAACGCCTATCTACGGCATCTAAAGCTTCAAAATATGGCTTCGTTTCGTCATATGCTTGCTGCAGACGCTGGTCTCGCGGCACTTCAACACCCGCGATCTTGGCAAGTTCTTCTACTGCTTCAACAAAATTGAGATTGTCATACTCTCGCAAGAATGAGATCGCATCACCGCTCGCACCACAACCAAAGCAATGATAGAAATTCTTCTGCGCATTGACGTTAAAAGAGGGAGTATTTTCGTTATGGAATGGGCAGCAGGCTTTGTAGCTAGTTCCAGCTTTCTTTAGCTTGATTCTTGAAGAAACAACATCAACAAGCGGCACTCGCTCGCGCAGTTCTTCAATAAAGCTTTGAGGAATTTGACCTGCCATAGATTATTCCGCCGATAGAGAAACTTTAAGTAGAGGCACTTAAAAAATGTAGCGGTAGCAGATTAACTTGATAGACGTTTTTTTACTAGACCACTCACTGCGCCAACGTCTGCTCGACCTTGTAGCTGTGGTTTGAGAATAGCCATAACCTTACCCATGTCACGAACTGACTCTGCGCCAGATTCGCTAACAGCATCTTCGAGTAACGAATTAATTTCGTCTTCGGATAATGCTTTAGGAAGAAAGGTTTGAATCACTTCAATTTCCTTTGCTTCCACGTCGGCAAGGTCATCACGACCAGCATCTGTGTATTGCGTAAACGAGTCTTTTCGCTGCTTTAGCATTTTATCTAATACAGCTAAGCAACGTGCGTCATCCAATTCGATACGCTCGTCGACTTCTATACGCTTGAACTCAGCAAGGATAAGACGAATAGTTGCTAGGCGCTCTTTTTCTTTAGCGCGCATAGCGTCTTTCATTGCTGAGCTAATGCTGGCCTTCAGCCCATTTTGGGACATAAGCGTTTACTGATCTTAGTAAAGACGCTCGAAACGACGCTGTTCACGCTGAACTTTCTTAGCGTGACGCTTAACCGCTGCAGCTGCTTTACGCTTACGAACAGTTGTTGGCTTCTCGTAGTGCTCGCGACGACGAACTTCAGACAATACACCAGCTTTTTCGCAAGAGCGCTTAAAGCGACGAAGAGCGATATCAAATGGCTCGTTTTCTTTAACTTTTACAGAAGGCATTCAAATTACCATTAGTACGTTTAAAAATTCGTTCTAACTGCTTAAAACCACCGTTAAGAGGTTTTTAACGCAGTTTGTTTAGGGGCGCGAATTCTAATGTTATTTTTTAACCAAGTAAAGCCTTTTCATAAATGTGCTTAAAATTCAGCTATGGCTCACATTTTTGTAGGGCAGCCAACGTTTCGCATCCTCATTAAACTGCTCAATATGCTCTCGCTCCTCATCTAAGAATCGATCAATTGCGCCGCGAAATTCAGGGTGCTGTATATAGTGCAAAGAATGCGTCGTCACCGGCTCAAATCCGCGCAGTAATTTATGTTCACCTTGAGCTCCTGCATCAAAACGCTTCAAACCATGTTCAATACAGTACTCAATACCTGCGTAATAACACACTTCAAAATGCAGCAAAGGAATGCCTGTTAATGCTCCCCAATAACGCCCATATAGGCTCGATTCACCTTTAATAAACAGCGCGCTAGCGATCACTCTTTCGTCAGCGTCAAACGCAAACAAAAGCAAACAGTGTTCTGGCATTGAACGGAATAAGCGTTCAAAGAACACTCTATTCAAGTATGGCGCTTGACCTCTGACATGGTAAGTACTCTGATAACAGGCCACGAAGTCTTCAAACTGACCTTCACTCAGAGCGTTCGCCTCAATCCATTGGTAGTGAATACCTTGATCAGATAACTGGCGACGCTCTTTACGAATATTCTTCCGTTTGCGCGAACTTAAACAATCTAAGAAATCCTCAAAGTTTTGATAGCCTTTATTAAACCAATGGTATTGCACCCCCTTTCGATGCCCCCAAAGTTCTGAAGCATGTTCAGAGTGGTTCGCATCTGGAAACAATATGTGCGCAGAGCTAAAGTCATGATCAAGGCAGTGCTTTTCTATGGTTTGAGAATATAGAGACTCCAGCTCGGCCCATTTGATTGCGGTAGCGTCAAACAAAATACGTGCAGAGACAGAAGGCGTAAAAGGGATACTCGCCAGCAACTTCGGGTAATAGTTATAACCATGGCGCGCATAGGCATCTGCCCATGCCCAATCAAACACATACTCCCCGTAGGAATGACGCTTTTTATAGACCGGGGAAAATGCAAGCAAACGGCCACCTTTCGTCCACACCGAAAAATGATAAGGCTCCCAGCCAGTTTTCGCGCACACACACTCAGACAATTCCAATGCCTTTAAAAAGGCATAGCGCATAAAAGGCTGATCAGGATCAGATAAGCTATCAAACTCTTGTTCGTTAATATCACTCAATTGAGTTGGGAATTTAATCCGTATATCCATGTCGTCTTTTACGCCACTTACTGTTTAGATTTGCACACTTTTGATAAGCTCCACGCCCATTCAATATGGAGACATCAAAACATGACAGAACAAGAGTTTTTAGCACAATTGCGCCAATCACCTGAGTCCATTGACTTTAAAACAAGTATTGCGGTGATTGAAGAAAATTACGCATTCACACCTATTGCATTTAAGGTAGGAAACCAAGAAAACAAGCTAGGCGAAAATCAGGGCTCTTGTAAGTTATTGGCATACGCGCAACGCCAGAATCTGGATGCACAGCTCGCGCTGCATTTGTTTGGAGACTTCTACAGAAAAGACGTGCTCGAAAACCCAGAAGGGACTGATCACCAAAATATTCGAAACTTTATCGAATTTGGCTGGGAAGGCGTAGCGTTCGAAGGCGAAAGCTTAAGCGCCGCTTAAGACGCTTTTTTGATAATAGGGCGAGTACAGTTTCGCCCTTCTTCTTTTGCTTCGTACAAACTGATATCTGCCGCTTTAAGAAGCCCAGAAAAGCCTGACGAGAACTTAGTTGAAGCTAAACCACAGCTAATCGAAACCTTCACGCGACGCGAAGAATACATAAATCGCTCTTGCTCAATAGATTCACGAATCCGTTCGATCAATTGATACGCTTGTTCAATACTCGTATTCGGCAGTAAAACAATAAACTCTTCTCCGCCCCACCGCGCGACGCTATCACTTCCTCGAACTGTGGCTTGCAATTTTTCTGCTAGCTGCACCAGTACTTGATCGCCAACATCATGGCCAAAGCGATCGTTTATCTTTTTGAAGTAATCAACGTCACAGATAACGATACTAAATTCCTGCCCTTCTCGTTGAGAACGAATCAGTTCGCTATCGATACGTTCAGAAACGCCACGACGATTCAGCAATCCTGTCAGTTCGTCTGTTCTCGCTAGATCCTCTAAAGCTTTACTCACCTTCGAATGCGCTAAAGCAGCTGACACTCTAGCCCTCTCCATGGTGTACGCCATGATCGTGACAAACATCATTGAGCCAATGAAACGCATCTTCGTATTACTGTTGTATACCAACTCTAGGCCGAACATACCTGGCAGAAATAGGATAAACACCGATGCTGTTAAAATAGCGGCAAGCACTAATGTCCCAACATGCATCCCCATAATTGAGAACACGAGAAGTGGATAGGCATAGAGCCAGTAGATACCGGTTCCGCCTTCTCCACCAGAGATAAGTAGATAGAAATAAAAAAAGGTATAGGATGTTGCTAGAAAATTACGATGAAAGCGCCAGCGTCCAAAGAACTTATAGGCAAAGAAACTAGAAAGCACTAAACCCGAAAAACCAATAAGACTTAAGCCGTATGTTTCGTGCCCTGTTAAATATGATTTCGTGCCGAAAATCATTAACAGCGGAACAGTTAAATAGCAAAGCAAATCTACGACCAGTTTGGCCGACACTAAACCGCTATGTTCCTGCTTTGTCATAGGCAAGGCACTTATCATTCAATACATCCTGAATACATTTGAAAGCATCGCTCTGCAAGTTGGTATTTTTGCTCGAGGTTTTGCTCATTAACTTATTGAGTATGTCAGCGTACTGAATCTTCTCAATGCGAGTTTTGTTAACGCAATGCAAATTCTTATAAAATTAATGTTGCTAATTTCGGTCTTCTAACTCTTCGATCTGTTCTTGTAGATCAAACCATTGCAGTTCAATTTCTTCTACTTCAGTGCTTAGATCGCCACGCTTTTCAAGCAAGGCTTTTAATCGCTGCTTGTTTTCATCATCGTAAATAGAAGGAGATGCCAACTCATTCTCAATGGCCGACAACTCACTTTGTAGCGTTTCTAAGCTTGCATCTAGTTTGGCCAACTGTTTCTTCAAGGGACTTAACTTTTTGCGCGCTTCGGCTTCTTGGCGCTTTCGCTCTTTACGCTGTTCACTGGTCTCACCAGCAGATTCACTAAGCGTATTCGACTCAGAATTATCGGGCTCTTGAAGCTGTCGATGAAATCCCTCTAACCAACGCTCATAGTCTTGCAAATCGCCTTCAAAGGTATCGACTTTACCTTCAGCGACCAACCAATAATCATCGACTGTATTCTTTAACAAATGACGATCGTGAGACACCACCACGATGGCGCCCGAGAACTCTTGTAGTGCCAGCGTTAAAGCGTGGCGCATCTCTAAATCCAAATGGTTAGTTGGCTCATCTAAAAGCAGTAGATTAGGTTTTTGCCAGGCAATGATTGCAAGCGCCAATCGCGCCTTTTCTCCGCCGGAGAATTTCTCAATAGTGCCGGTCGCATCATCACCTCGAAAATTAAAGCCTCCTAAAAAATTACGAATGCTTTGTTCCGTTGCCGATGGCGTGAGTCTTTGTAGATGCAAAATTGGACTCGCATTCATATCAAGCGCTTCCAGCTGATGCTGAGCAAAGTAACCAATGTGTAAATGCTCTCCGTGCGTTCGCTCGCCTCGTAACAAGGTTTGTTGATCAACCAATGATTTAATTAGAGTCGACTTACCTGCCCCGTTTGGCCCTAACAGACCAATGCGTTGGCCCGGCAATATTGCACATGAGAAGTCATGGATAATGCTTGTATCCTGATAGCCCAGATCTACATGAGACAAATTCAACAAAGGGCTAGACGTTTTATCTGATTCAGGAAAGCTAAAACTAAATGGTGAATCAACGTGTGCAGGCGCGATGAGTTCCATTCGTTCAAGCTCTTTCAAACGACTTTGGGCTTGCTTGGCTTTTGTCGCTTTAGCTCTAAAGCGACTTACAAATGACTGAATCTCAGAAATACGCTGCTGTTGCTTGGCATATTGTGACTGCTGTAGCGCTAGCTTCTCGGCTCTTAGTCGCTCGAAGTCTGAATAAGTACCGGTATATTGATGTAACTGACGATGCTCAAAGTGCAAGATACTCGTTGCTACTGCATCGATGAAATCCCTATCGTGCGAGATAAATAGAAGTGTGCCTTGATAGCGCTTCAGCCATTGCTCGAGCCAAAGCATGGCGTCAAGATCCAAGTGGTTAGTTGGTTCATCTAACAACAGTAAATCGGATGGGCACATTAGTGCTTGTGCCAAATTCAGTCGAATACGCCAACCACCAGAGAAGCTTGCAACGGGCGAATATAACTCGCTTTCTGAAAATCCTAATCCGTGTAAGAGTTTTTTGGCATCAACGGGTATTTGATAGGCATTGATCGATTCGAGTTCACCATGGATGTTAGCAATAACATGATTGTCTTCTTGCTCTTGCGCGAGCTCCAGGCGTTCTTGCAAGCGGCGAAAAACATGGTGTCCATCCATGACATAGTCAAGCGCCGAACGCTCGGAACTTTCGACTTCTTGCGCCATATGCGCAATGCGACAATTACCGGGTAAATGGTAAGCACCTGCATCCGTCGACAATTCACCCAACAGAAGTTTGAATAAACTCGTTTTACCCGCGCCATTCGCCCCAACAATCGCAACGCGTTGTCCATCCGCTATGTTGGCGTCTGCGTTTTCAAGCAGCGGCTCAGGGCCTCGACGCAGTGTCATTTCAGTAATCTTAAGCATGAATCATCACTTCAGGTAGAACTCGCCGCGCAAGGTAGCGGATAATAGCGCGTACATCAACGCATTGACGCTCTAGATTATGAACAAAGATAATAATGCTGAACACTTCTGGCAGTTTTCAATAATGCTTTGGAAGCAAGAAGACATTAAGAACATACTAATGCACGCTCAAGATCATAAGGATCTGGATATCAATTTATGTCTGTTTGCACTTTGGTCATCAAAACAGAAAAAAAGATTGGGATCTCAAGCAGAGCAAATTCTTAAAATTCAACAAGATTACTATTTCGATTTAATTAAGCCTACGCGGCAGCTCCGTCAACGGGCTAATCACTATGGCAACTCATCTTTAAAACAGCACTATCTCGATGCGGAGCTTGCAGCAGAAAAAGCCTACCAAGGCCAGTTATGTCAGCTCAGATTAGAGATTGCGCCAGAATCCGAAGAATTAACAGCTACACTTAAGGAGAATTTGAGACTAGGTAGCCGCGTTAACTGGTCAGAGCCTTCTTTGAAAAAGATGTTGGAGACTATTCTGTGAAATGGGTGTATCGCTTGTTTTCTGTCATTATTTTAGTGGGTGCACTAAGTTTACCGTTTTATGCAGACTATCAAGCCGGTGGTGACTTTCTCAATATTAAAGAAATGCCAGACAAACTAATAAGCGCCATTACACCTAGCTCTGGTGGCATCTACACAGATGAACCTAAAGAGTCTCAGGTGAACAATGCTTCCGAGACAAAGAGCTCTCTAGAATATTATCGTTGGCAAGACGAACATGGGCAGTGGCATTTCAGTGATGAAAAACCATCCAATCAAAAGAATGTACAAAGTGCGCAACTGAAACCCGAAGCACTCCAAACGATCTCAGGTATGGATCCAAGTCTGATCAATAAAACCTATCAAAACGACTCTTCAAACCTTAATACATCCCCCACCTTATCTACGTCTGAAAGTATGACGCAACCAACACTCGAAAATATGACTGAAGTAATGCAGAATGCGCGCGACGCAGCGCAGCTCATGAACGAACGTAATCGAGCATTGCATCAGCTCGTCACCGATTAATTACATCAGGGTTCGGAACGTGGCGTATAGAGTTAAAGAGATGTTTTATAGTTTACAGGGTGAAGGCGCACGCGCAGGACGTGCTGCAGTGTTCTGTCGCTTCAGTAAATGTAATCTCTGGAATGGACGAGAAGATTCAAGAGCCGATGCCATCTGCGATTTTTGCGATACGGACATTGTTGGTACTGATGGCCAAAATGGTGGCACATTCGCTAATGAAGAAGAGTTGAGTAAGGCCATTTACGAGATGTGGCCAAGCGCAGATCAGAACGGCCGCTCAGAGCCCTACGTGATTTTTACGGGTGGAGAGCCTCTATTACAATTAGATAAAGCCTTGATTGATAAAATGCATTCACTTGGCTTTGAGGTTGCGATCGAAACAAACGGTACCTTAGAAGCGCCAGAAGGCATTGATTGGATTTGCATTAGCCCTAAAGCAGACGCAACACTAAAATTGACTCGAGCGAATGAACTAAAACTGGTATTCCCTCAGGAACTTGCCAAACCTGAACAGTTTGAAGCGTTTGATTGCGAGTATTTTTTCTTATCGCCTAAAGCAAATCCACTCGAACAAAGCAAGCAGGACTCAGTAAAGCAGTTTAACACTCAGCTCGCGCTAGATTATTGTCTCGCAAACCCTCAGTGGCGACTGACGCTGCAAACCCACAAAATTCTGAATATTGATTAAAACGAAGAGCCCGGCTGAGTTAAGAATTCAACCTCTTGCTCGGTAGAGTCGCGACCTAAAAGAGCATTTCGATGAGGGTATCGCCCAAAGCGCTCAATAATACGAAAATGACGTTTCTCAAAGTCTAAATTGTTTTCTAAACCTTCTTGATCAAATACCTGCAAAGCCAGTTCATGATCGGTTTTTTCTTCACTATGCATCAAAGGCATATAGATAAACGCTCGCTGCGTCACGCTCAACTCTTTATCGCAACCTAGATTAATTGCTTCTTTAGAAAGTGTTACCGCCAAGGTATCACGAGAAAAACTATCTGCCTCATCGCGATAAATGTTACGGGTAAATTGATCAAGAATAATGATTTCAGCTAGACGCCCTTCTGCTGAATCACGCCAATGGGCAAGCTCGCCGTTTTTAGCCTCAATATTTAACTGACCGAAGCGTTTGTCGATATCCTCATCGAGCTTAGCGTCTTTGATCCAATGATGATTTGGCTCCAACTCTTCAAACCAAAAGTGCAGTACGTTTTCAATATTCTTATCCATAACAAACTCCCATCCTTCGGCGCTTTAAACTGTTACATACTTTCTTGTCGGCATTCCTCCCAACACGGGCAAGCTTGAAGGTGATCATTGACCATGCCAACGGCTTGCATGAAAGCGTAGCAGATAGTCGGACCAACAAAGGTAAAACCTCTTTTTTTAAGCGCTTTTGACATAGCCTTTGATTCTTCTGTTTCAGCAGGCACCTCATCAAGACTATTAAATGTATTTTGTATTGGCGCACCACCCACAAATGCCCACAAGAATTCACTAAAACTTTGCTCTTCTTTTTCAAACTCTAGAAAGCCTTTAGCATTCTTGATGATCGACTCGACCTTCAGTTTGTTCCGAATGATTCCTGGATCATTAAGTAATGCATCACGTTTAGCTTGGTCATATTGGATAATCTTTTTCGCATCGAACCCATCATAGGCGGCTTCGTATGTCGCTTGCTTTTTCAGAATCGTTATCCAACTTAGTCCTGCTTGCTGGCCATCTAAACAAAGCTTTTCAAACAAAGTTTGATCATCGTAAACTGGCCGTCCCCAGACGGTATCATGGTAGTGCTGGTAGATTGGGTCGTCTCCACACCAGCCACATCGCTGCATTGTCTTGTGATCCTTTTTTGCCATGGTCAAACTCCACTTGTTATTGTAAATACTGTTTCAAAGAGCGAATAAAATTATGAGTCATTTTTTTGCATATATCAGCCGTCTTCGCTGGATCCAGCGTTGGAGTCTAATGCGCAATGCCATTCCCGAAGATGTTGCAACCCATTCTTGGGAAGTTGGCACACTGGCGCATGTCTTAGGCGTGATACATAACAACCAAAATCCTAACAATAAGATTGATGCTCATAAATTAGCGACTTGTGGTCTGTATCACGATGCCACTGAGGTCATCACGGGGGATATGCCAACACCGGTCAAATATCACAGTAAGGCCATGCGAAATGCATACAAAGGCGTGGAGCAACGCGCCGAAAAAGAACTGCTCAATCTATTACCCACAGAAATGCATGAAGCATTTAAAGGTGTATTAATAGAGCATGAATTACCCGAGGTATATCAACGTTTATTGAAAGCGGCCGATAGATTATCTGCCCTCTTAAAATGCCAAGCAGAATTGCGTGCTGGAAATAAAGAGTTTGAGCATGCAGCACAAGAAATACTCAAACGTTTGAACGAGGAACAACAGCCAGAAGTACTCTACTTCCTCGAAAACTTTGCACCGGCATATGCATTAAGTCTCGATCATTTACTGAAATAAAATTCTTTGAATATCAGCATTATTTAATTGCCCCTAGACATGGCGACATTTCCGGTCGTTTTAGGCGATATATTTACTCCTGTCGATAGGCAATACCGCCATCAATCATCAGGAGAAAAATTATGTTCCGTGTTAATGCATTTACTCAGAAAGGCACTAAATTCCGTTTCCGCGTCCAAGCTGACAACATTCACAGCGTGAGAGAAACCATCAATGAAATCTTCGAAGGGAAAGCCATGCGTTTAGTATTGGTCGAGCCAATCTCTTAAGCTGGTATGTTATGTATAGTGTTGTTGCATGGCGCTGAGGTAATCCGACAGCTCATTTCGTATGACCTGTGGAGCAGTAACCTTTGCCTGAGCGCCTAACGCTAGCAGCCAATTCCTCAATTGCACGGTGTGTTTTACCCTAGCGGATAAACGCCAATGCCCATCAGATATCTCGTTAAGACTTTGCGTTTCATTTAGAGGACTGTCTTGCAGATCACGCAACAAATGACTGCCTCTTTGCATGTAGAGATCTACCTCTAAGTCATAGCTATTTGCGTCACGATCTACAAGAACATCAGTATTTCCTGCATCCAGATATTCTTTGAGTTTAAAGTCTTCTGGAACTGCATTTGAAAATCGCGAAACCTCTAAATCTTCAATACGGTGAATCAAAAAGGTTCGAAACTCTTCTAAATTTCCATCGCGCGCATCATCATCTTTGACACCAACAAGATAGAGTTTGGGAAGCATGATCGTCACACCAAAAGGATGAACATCATATTCTTTTCGACCATTAGAGGTTTGATATGCAAACTTAACGCGCCGGCCATTTAAAATTGCCTGATAAATATTATCGAGCGTGTGCATATCGAAATCAGGTGTACGTAGGCTTTGACCACGCTGATAAAACTCAACAGCGTTACTCAAGCGAGTGTACTGTTTGTCATTCAGCTTTCTCTCGCTTTGTTTCATTTTATGCTCAGCATTAAAAAATAGCTGAGCAAGATCATTCTGAATTGCGCTAGGTAATACCTGATTCAAGTGTTTACGCGTCAGAGTTAGCGCGAGCGCCATAAACGATGGCATTTTTTCGAACTCGTAACTCACATCGTGATAGGGACTGACTTCCCAGAGTAATGTTTTACGTTGGCCTCGAATCGAGCGGAGATCAAAGTGATTGAAATAGCTATCATCTTCTTCGTCGTATTCGCCCAACAAAAATTTTAAATCTCTCTGAATTAAGCGCATCAAACTTTTCTCATCGCGCTCCTCTTCACCCACATACTCTCCATCGATCAAATGTTGAATAATTTGATCCGTACCCGCAGGTTCAAGATTGGCAGCATTACGCTGTTGGAGGTAACGTAAAATCTCCAAGCGTCGAAGAAAGGTTTCCATACTTAAATCTTATTACTCGTTTATTATTTTGATGATCTTGAGACAACTAAGAAGTGCGCTTCCCAGAACGTTCTTCTTTCTCTTTCTTAGCGAGCTCTTCTTGCTCACGTTTTGCCTCAAGCATGGCCCGAAATTCAGCCATTTCGGCTTCCATCATTTCTGGCGTCTCCAAAGTGACGCGTCCTAGTTTGCCGCTCCGTAAGTCTTGTAAAAAAATCGTTGCTGCTTGGTGAACATCAACCATACCACCACTTTTTAGACAACCACGTTTTTTACCGATAAGTTCAAGCAATTCATACTCGTCACTTCCAAACTCACTTAAACCATAGCGATCTTTTAAAGCATTTGGATAAAGCACTCTGAACTCTTTTAAACATTCCCATGCAACATCTTCATATTCCATCGCTGTATCTTTTACGGCGCCGGTGCTCGCCAAACGATATCCACACGTTGCGGGTTCAAGCTTTGGCCATAAAATACCGGGGGTATCGGAAAGGGTAATGCCATTATCGAGCTTAATTTTTTGCTGTCTTTTCGTCACAGCAGGTTCGTTACCGACCTTAGCGATTGTTTTTCCAGCCAAGCTATTGATCAAGGTCGACTTCCCTACATTCGGGATACCCATGATCATCGCACTAATACCTTTATCGCTATCGACTTTATGAGGAGCGAGTTTGCGACAAAGGTTTGCGATCATCTTAATTTTGCCGTCAGCGGTGGCACTCAATGCCAAACTTTTTACCGCATTATCTTTTTCTAAATGCGCTTGCCAAGCTTCGGTGACTTTTGGGTCGGCAAGATCAGCCTTATTAAGAAGCTTAATCACTGGCTTCTCACCGCGCAGATTTCCAACCAAAGGGTTTGATGAACTAAACGGAATACGCGCATCAAGTAACTCAATGACGACATCAACGTCAGACATTACTTTTTTGATTTCCTTACGGGCTTTGTGCATATGGCCCGGGAACCAATTAATTGCCATTAGGCTGCCTTCTTATTAATCGTAAACAGGTTGTTTGAGAATATAGAGTGTGGTGCACACACCACAGACCGCGATGATAATACATACCCACCATATTGCCGCTATAAACATCGAGACAATCATGCTGATCCACATAATTGTTAGGATGCGCATGCGCAATTTTCTTTGAAAACCTTTTCCACTATGCCACGCATCAATTTGAGGCCCTAACTGGGGATGACTCAATAATGCATCATGAAAGCGTTCTGATGAACGCGCAAAACACCAAGCAGCAATAAGTAAAAATACAACGCCAGGCATCATTGGAACAAACAAGCCTATTATGCCTAAACCAACACAGATAAAGCCGACAGAAATTAAGGCCCATCGCACTATTATATTTTTCCGAACTTTATCCATTACTACAAACTACAATCATGTTGCTTCTCTTGAATCACAATAGTACCAAATACTCATCGTAGCGATACTAGTTCCAATGCCAGATATCACCTGATTTATTTCACTATTTTCGGATTTATTCGTACGACCTTAGGTGCTATCGCGACGAAACATTACAATATTGCAGACGGAGAAATTTATATGACAGTTTCAAAAAATATGGTTGTTCAGTTTCATTATCGTTTGAGCCACAACGGTGAGGAGCTTGAAAGTTCACATGGCGGCGATCCGATGGCTTATTTACATGGTCATGCGAATATTATTACGGGTCTCGAGTCAGAGATGGAAGGGAAAGACATGGGCGACATATTTTCCGCTGAAGTGCCTGCAGCAAAAGCATACGGCACACGCCATGAAAACGCAGTACAAAGAGTCCTTATTAAACATTTAATGGGAGACAAGAAACAGTTAGCGCGATTAAAACCGGGGATGACGGTTGGCATCAATACTGAACAAGGTGCTCGCCAGGCCACGGTTGTTAAAGCAGGCAAGTTCAATGTCGATGTTGATACGAACCACCCTCTCGCAGGCAAAGATCTGACGTTTGATATTGAAATCATTTCTATTAGAGAAGCTACAAAAGAAGAAATATCACATGGTCACGCGCATGGTGTAGGCGGCCATCACCATTAACAAGCCCTAATGTTGCGACTCTGGAAGATCCTCTGCAAAAGCCTTAAGGTTTTGGGTCTCAAAGAAAATGTCTGCCCGTCTACTGTTCAGGCTGACATCAAATGAATGGAAACAGAACTATGAACATAAAAAAAATCGCTTTGCCTTTACTAACTGCGAGTCTTATTGGAATGAGTCCAGTTACACTAGCTGAAGACGGCGCTGCTAAGTTTGAAAGTAAAGAAGCAAAAGTCAGTTATGCCTTTGGTGTGATGTTTGGTCAGCGCATGCGCAACGAACTCAAAGATATCGATTTAGATCAGTTCGCAAATGGTCTGAAAAGTGCGTTTAACGATGAACCTCAATTGCTTACTGATGACGAGATAGCTCAAACCTTGAGTGAATATCAGCGTGAGATGCAAGAAAAGCAAATTGCTGAACTACAAAAACTTAGTGAAGCGAATAAAATTGTTGGCGAAGAGTTCTTGAGCGCAAACAAAGATAAAGAAGGCGTAGTGACGCTAGAAAGCGGTTTGCAGTACAAAGTTCTTACTGAAGGCAAAGGCCCTCAACCTGCAGCAACAGATACTGTAACAGTGCATTACACCGGCAGCCTTATTAGTGGCGAAGTATTTGATAGCTCTGTTAGTCGAGGTGAACCAGCAACATTCCCGTTAAATGGCGTGATCGCAGGTTGGACCGAAGCGCTTCAACTAATGCCTACAGGATCAAAGTGGCAATTGTATATTCCTGCTGATCTAGCATATGGTCCACAAGGTAATCGCTCAATCGGACCTAATGAGACTTTACTATTTGAAGTTGAGTTGATTGAAATAGCGAAATAAGCACACGCTTATAAATATAAAAGGCGACTCATTAGGTCGCCTTTTTACTATCTGAACTAAGCCAAATCTGGTGCTAAAACTCAGTATTAATCTCAACTTCTTTTTCGCCAAATTTCAGATAAAAACACGATTTTCGGTGGGTATGACACGCCGCTCCTGTTTGATCAATCATTGCTAGCAAAACATCACCATCACAATCGGTGCGCAATTCTTTTAATTGCTGAGCATGACCAGAACTCTCCCCTTTTCGCCAAAGACTTTTGCGCGACCTAGACCAGTAACACATCCGTCCAGTAGCGATAGTTTCTTCTAGCGCATCGCGATTCATCCAAGCAAACATCAAAATCGACTTAGTCTCAGCATCTTGCGCAATTACCGGAATCAACCCTTGCTCATCAAAGGTTAATTCCTCAATGACGGTCGCGATAGGGAATGTTGTTCCCTCTTCTTGCGCTTCAATCTCTTTAAACCATGCTTTCATATTTGTCGTTCGCTGCTTCGAGGCTATAGAGCATATGAAAGAGTTGCTCACATGCTCTGAAATTTAGTAAGTATATTAAAGTTGGCGAATGCTAGATGACACATCAATAAAAAGCAATGTCTGCACTTCTTCAAGAAAAAGTCTCATCTGTAGCAACAAAGCAGGCTTTTCAGGCGAGCCTAGAAGAGATCAAAAATAAACAAACAAAGAGTGCGACCGCCAAAACTGATTCAAATTTGAGCAATAAGTGCAGAATTTAGTCAAATATTTGTGTATTTTTTAGACAATTCGCTTTTTTGCTACTTGACGAACTCTAGTGATGGGTCGAGACTTATTGACGCAGCCAAAAAAAATAATCAACGGAGGCGCTATGAGCATATTGCATACTTTCGGTATCTTGACTCACCCTGACAGAGAATGGCAAACGATTCGCGAAGAGCATGAATCGGCCCCTAAGCTTTTTCTCACACACATCATTCTTCTCGCACTTATCCCCGCAGCAGCAGCGTATTACGGGACAACTCACGTTGGTTGGCAAATCGGCGATGGCGATATTATTAAGCTGACAAATTCTAGCGCCGCACAACTCTGCATTCTGTTTTACGCAGCAATGCTAAGCGGCATATACATTATTGGTAAATTCATTGATTTTTTTGCGGCGACATATGGCGTAGAAGCATCTGAACACAACGGTATTATTCTCGCCGCTTATACCGCAACGCCTTTATTCCTAATAGGCGCTATCGCGATATATCCAGTGCTCTGGGTAAACATGATGGCCGGAGTGGTCGCAGTATGTTGGTCGGTCTATCTCCTTTATGAAGGATTACCAATCCTAATGAAGATTCCAGAAGATAGAGGGTTTATGTTTGCCTCCTCTATCTTAACAGTGGGATTAGTGATGCTAGTCGGCTTGTTTGCCATTAGCGTCATTATCTGGAGCGTTGGAGTTGGTCCAGAATATATAAGTTAACACCCTTAACTCATTACAAGAACGCTCGCTTATTCGCGAGCGTTTTTTCTTAGTTCTTCTTTTAAACTCTGAATTTCTTTATACAAAGCTTCAAGCGTCACTTCTTCCTTACCCTGCTCTTCATTTTTTTGCATTCGCATTTTGTGGTTTTCTTCTTCCATCACACTCACAACAATACCAATCACCATGTTTAAGAATGCAAATGCCGTAAAGAAAATAAAGGTTAGATAGAAGATCCAACTTAGAGGATAAACCTCCATCGTTTCATATTGAACGTCAGTCCAATCCTCGAAGGTCATAACTCGGAATAAAGTCAGCATAGCAATGGCTATATTGCCCCAGAGCACCTCATTAATCTCACCGAACAAGTGGCTACCAACGGCTGCGTAGATATAAAAGATAATGAACATTAGCAGCATTACATAACCTAGCTGCGGCAATGCTTTAACTAGTGAGCTAATCAAAACGCGTAGTTCAGGAATCACAGACACCATTCGTAAAACCCTGAATACACGAACAAGCCTAGCTAGCAAAGCCATCTCGCTCTCATTGATAGGGATAAGACTGATCACTACGACAAGGGTATCAAAAACATTCCAACCATCTTTGAAAAACGCTTTTTTATTAGGTTCTGCAATAAAACGGATACTGATTTCTATCAGAAAGAAAATCGTTACAAACCAATCCAATATCTTTAAAAATGGAATAACATTTTCAGGGAGATGATAGGTTTTAGCGCCAATTTCTAGGGCTGAAACTAAGATAATCGCAATAACTACAAACTCAAAGATACGATTATTTTTTAATTTAAAGAAAGACTGTTGAATACCACCAGAGACCATATTTCTGCTCGTCCACATGAAATTTCTGGGCACGATACACGAATATAGGTAACAAGATAAAGAGGTTAGGAGAAGGGAAAGTATAGGGATGGGGGAGTAAACGGAAAAGCTGGCGATCCATGCCTGCTTATTACCATCCGTGTCTCATCCCTTAGCTACGGTCATCCTTGATTCCGTCAACATTTCCGTATGTTTATGCTGTCCCTATGAGCAAATAATAGATGAGGTAATTAGGGAAAAATATAGGAGATCTCTGAAACTTTGTAGGATATATCCTACAAAGTTTCAGAAAAACATCTGAATTAAGCTAGAGAAAATTGAATCTGCTTTTTAGACCAATCAACACGCTTCAATGAAACCTTTAGTTTTTGCGCTAAGGTAAATTCGCCTTTTGAAGTTTTCAATTGCATCAAATCTTGGTTAAAACTGCACTTGCCTTCAATATCCCGCGTCGCAATCACACCTTCAATGCCATTATCTAATACACGAACTTGCATACCAGTAGTAAATACACGAACAACTTCCGCATCAAACTCACCAGATTGACGCGTCATATATTCACACTTCAATGATTGCTCGATATCGAAAACAGATTTACGAATAGCGTCTTGCTTCTCTTCAATCGATTCAAGGTCTTTAGTAGTTAAGCTATCACCAACATTACTCTCAATTAGAGACGTTAATAAACGATGTAGTAAATAATCATTCGCTTTGCGCAGAGGTGAACTGATGGTCGTGTAAGCGTCAAAACCCAGAGCAAAATGAGGCGCTTTTTCAAGACTAAACCCGGTTCGATCCAACTGTCTCAGCATTAGTTGCCTTAAATACTCTCGCTCATCATCTGCTTGTAACGCTCGAAATATTGATACGAAACCATCTAAGTTTGCTAAACTGAATTCTTTTAATTCAGGAAGTTTTTCATTCAATACTGTACTAAGCGACTCTAAACGATCTGCACGAACGCCTGAATGACTGATGTACAAAGCAGATTTTGCGTTCTCTGCAAAATACTGAGCTGCACAGCGATTCACAGCTAACATACATTCTTCAACCCATGCATGAGCCGCAACACTTGTTCGTGGGTGAATTGCTTCAATTTTCTGGTCAGCGTTAAGCTCTATAAAAAAGTCAGAGCGACTAGGCTGGACATTCGCTGTGCTCTTACGTTTTTCTAGTAGAGCTTCGGCAAGACCTTTTAGCGCAATCACTTGTGGTCGAACATTCTCATTCACACCATCAAGTGCATCATCGCTCGCTTGCGTATACGATAGTTTTTGCGCCGAAGTAACACTACCAAGGCTAATTTTCTCTAGCGCAACATCACCATCTTTAGAAACTTGTATCGTGAAAACTTTCGCTAAACGCGTCTTTCCTTCTACTAATGAGGCTAAGTTCGCACTCACCTCTTCAGGTAACATTGAAACAACTTTATTAGGCGCATACAAAGAAGCGCCGCGTTGCAAAGCTTCTTTCTCTAAGACCGGAGCATGCTTAACTAAGGCTTCTGGATCAGCAATAGCAACGAGTAACTTCCAGCCATCGGAGTTTTCTTCAATGCAAAGCGCGTCATCCATGTCAGTCGTGCGTTCACCATCAATGGTAAAGAAAGCATGTTGACTAAAATCTTCTCTCTCAGCACATAACTTAGCGACCAAGTCTTCCGTCAATGTCTTTAAATCTTGCTCAGATTTTTCACTCCAAGCTTCTTTAATACCATGTTTTTTCAGACTGTAGGTCCACTCAATACCTGCATCTTTTTCATTACCAAGATTATCGAGTATGTGGGCTTGTGGCTTACCATTTTTAATTGGGTGTTGAACAAGCTTGCACTGAAGTAAGTCGCCAACTTTCGCTTTCCCGCGTTTATTTGGTGGAATAAAGATCCATCGACTTGTACCATCGAAATCCGCTTCTGCAAAATGTGCAGCGCCTTTAGACACGTATTTACCAAAGAATAATTTATTATTCGATTCGATCAGTCGTTCTACTTTTGCAAACGTTTTGTTCTTGTCGTCTTTTTTGATCTCTACTTCAATTCGATCGCCAGGTAAGACTTTTAGCATTTCATCCGGCGGTAAAAATACATCTCGGCCACTTTCAAGGCTAACAAAACCGAACTTCTGCCCTGTCCCTTTTACTCTGCCAAATTGCAAATCACGGCTAGCTTTAATATCACTTTTGAGCTGCTTTAATTGGTCCAAAGCATCTAATTTAAGCATTTCTTTACCTTTAAAAAGCCTCGGTAGGCTAAATCAAATTAACGTCAAAAATCCTGCGTGGAATCAATGAAGACTTCGCAGTTTCTCTTTTAACTTCGTCGAGACTCGCATTGTTAAAAGGGCATAAAATCGTCACCAAACCATGGGCGAGACAATCTATCACGCAAGCAAAAGGAATCAAATTTTTTAATGTATCTAATCTTGATAACTCTTATCTAGCCAGCTTTTTTCACTATTTTGCTCTGCACAATCATGAAGAGAAATATAAACCTCAGGATTTAATCCTTCAGGCAACTGATAATCCTGTGTCGCCTTCTTCAAATCATTCAATAAAATTTGTGCGCCGTCTCTATTCGTTGCAGTCACAAGACATGCAAAACGGCGATCACTTAATTTATACAACACATCTGTAGAACGAATACGGCTTTTCCAGATCGACACAAGAACCTGCAACAATGTTCTTTCTTTCGTCAGATTCATTTTTCTTGGTAATTCAACATCAATCACCAGCAGCACACAATTCATCTGGTAACGCTGATGCAAGGCAAAGTAATGAGAAAGGTCTTGCTCAAACTGTCTCGCATTACGACATGCGAACATATCCTCCTCAGTATGCTTAGGCCCTGCTCTTTCAAGTCGACCGATACGAAAGCGAACAAAGCTCGCTAACGCAAATAATGAAAAAACTAGAACGGCATTTTGGGCTAGCTGCGTAAAATCATTTAGCGCGCTTAAAAGCAACATACAAAGAAGAGAAAAGGTCGCGGCAAACACCAAATCAAGGACTAATGCTGCCCAAACAGTCATCACTAACAAGCAGCCCATAACAGCAACACTATTCACACCCGATGTCAGATGCACAACAAAAATAGATGCAAAAAGGACTAAATTAATTGCTGGAATAAACTTGAGAAGATTTGAAAACAAAGAGGAGAAGTTGAGCGCAAACATCACAGCGCTCAAACCGATGATGAAAAACACCGCGTGGTTCAAGCCTAATAAAACAAGCTCAATGATCGGAAATAGCAAAACGAAAAACGATAACAGTTCTTTTTGCAGCGTTTTCTGAATCATTTCAGGAGCGACTCTGATTTACGCTAGTTTAATGGCCAGTGACTCTAGATATTCCAAGCTCGGAATCACCGCATATTCTCCATCGACCCTAATACGGCTATGTTCAGCAGGAGAATCGCTCTGCTCTTCTTCTTGAATGATATCCTTACTCACCTTTACTAAGCGCGGGAGACCTTGAGTGAGAATGGCGCTAAAAGGTAACTTCTGATTATCTAGCCCAACGCTATTAATTACAGCTATACGCGCTTGAGTATTCCGAGCGGGTTTCTCTTGGCCATTGGCAACTTCATAGCTTAGCAATGGAACCTGTATACCCCGCCACATAATATTTCCTAGAAAATATTCTGGCCCTTCTGCTTCTTGTGGTTTGGTATATTCAATTACCTCGGCCACACTCACGTTTGGCAACACCAACTTAGTGCCTTCAACCGGCAAATATAAACTCGAAATTAGCTCTGATTCAGACACTCTGAACTTCCTTCATTTTTTAGGCAAATTAAGAAATGCCTGTATTCTTGTAATACGCTGTCATTAACATAGCAAGGTCTTTTGGTGCAGCAATCCGTTGGCATATACGCTTTTCGATCACCGATTTCGGCATCATGTCGCTGACTGCACTATGCTCACTTTGCGCCCAAACTAAACTGCCACGCCTAGCCAAATCTTTTGCTGTATCGGCGCCATCTTCGCCCATGCCACTAAACACGATGACATTAGCTCGATTACCGTAAGTGAAGCTTACTCGACGCAACAGCTCATCAATACTTGGGGTATATTCACCTTGCCAAGCTGAACCCGTTTTAAAACAAACACCATTGGTAAAATCAATGCTTGAGTCCACGGGGACTTTGTAAATCACGCCGGGGGCTAATTCACACATTCCATCAATTGCAACAACAGGCAATTTCGCGTCTCTGCCAATAACATCAGCTAAGGCTTTAGAACCCACTTCATCGAGGTGCTGCGCGTACAAGAAGCTCGCGGGTATATCTTGGGGTAAGGCGTCTAGAAACTCCTTCACAGCTTCAGGCCCCCCTAACGAAGCAGCTAGCACCCATATATCGAAAACCTCATTGCTTTGGTTTGGATGGAGATGCTGAATAAGCTTTTTAATTAAAAAAGAAAACTCCCTTTCCCTCAGCTCATGCTCACGACTAAAAGGCTCCAACCCCAAAATAACCGGAACAGCTAAATCGGCTATGTATTGCGCCAGCTCATCGCTTGCCAAATCAAAAAATGGCTCGTCAACTAACCAGCATGAAATTTGGTTGTAGCGCTCAAGGTCTTCAATTTTCCAGCTTTGCGGTGCGATACTCACCTGCGCAGAAAAACCGTATCGCTCAGCAAAAATACTTAAGTCTTTTCTAAGTAAAGGATCCTCACTAATTATTCCGAGCGAAGCCTGGATCCTCATCATGTACTCTTATGCTGTTACTCTTGTAGCAGCAAGAACTTCTTCAATTTTCTGCAACAGTTCTTGCTCTTGGAACGGCTTACCCATGTATTCATTTACACCAATCGACATCGCACGATCTCGGTGCTTTTGGCCCGTTCGTGAGGTAATCATAATAATCGGAACATCTTTCAAACGTTCATCGTGGCGTACAAGTGTTGCTACTTCAAACCCGTCCATACGAGGCATCTCAATATCTAACAACATGACATCTGGCTTGGTATCTTGAAGCTGTGCAATGGCATCAACCCCGTCTTTTGCTGTAACGACATCCATACCATTGCGTTCGAGCAAGCGCGTCGATACTTTTCTTACTGTAACCGAGTCATCAACAACCATCACAAGTGGTGTTTCGTTCTGTGTATCAACATTTCCATCAGTATCTAGAACATCCATGACACCTGCTGACTCTTCACGAATCAATGCCGGTAAATCGAGGATCACAACAACACTACCATCACCAAGAATCGTTGCCCCTGAGACGCCATGCACCTCGCTGAACTGCATGCCTAAACTTTTTACTACTATCTCTCGAGAACCCATCAAGCTGTCAACTTGTAACGCCATAGGTTGATCGGTGCCTCGAACCAAAATGACGGGCAATGGCAAAGGCTGACCTTTTAACTTCGGCTGATGCGCGTTGTGTAGCAAAGACCCCAAATACTGGAGTTTATAATCACGTCCCGCATATCGATAAGGTGGTGCGTCTTCTTGATAGTACTCTTCTAATTCGTAAGGGCTGACACGAACAATACCTTCTATCGTATTCAGCGGAATGGCATAAAAATCGTCACCTGTGCTCACCATCAACGCACGGTTAACAGATACCGTAAATGGAAGTCGAACCGTGAACTGGGTACCTTGTCCTACTGTTGAATCAATAGAAATTGCACCACCGAGCTGTTTTATTTCGCTTGCAACAACGTCCATACCAACGCCGCGGCCACTAATTTGCGTAACATGCTCTGCGGTACTGAAACCCGCTGCCATAATTAACTGCAAGGTATCTTGCTTTGATAACTTGGCATCTTCAGCAATCAAACCTTGCGATACCGCTTTCGCTCTAATTTTCGATGCGTCAATACCAGCGCCGTCATCTTGCATACGAATGACGATATCGCCACCCTCGCGCGATACAGACAACGCAATCGTTCCGGCTTCTGGTTTGCCCGCTTTCACACGTTGTTCTTTAGGCTCAATACCGTGATCAAGGGCATTACGTAGCATGTGCTCTAACGGCGCAACCATTCGATCAAGCACTGATCGATCCATCTCACCACTTGCATTGGCTACTTTAAAATCAACAGCTTTATCTAATTCACCACTGATCTGACGAACGATACGACGCAAGCGAGGAACCATTGACGAGAATGGAATCATGCGTGTTTTCATCAGGCCTTCTTGCAGCTCTGAATTAATGCGAGATTGTTGCAATAGCAATGTTTCTGCATCACGCGCTCTATTCGATAAGGTATCTCGTAACTCCGTTAAATCGGTCGCACTCTCTGACAGCGAACGAGAAAGCTGCTGTATAGAGGAATAGCGATCCATCTCAAGCGGGTCGAATTCTTCGTATTCAGAAATAGCGATACCCTCTTGCTCAGCGCGGTAAAGTACTTGCGCTTCTGTCTCGATTTCCATACGACGCAATTGCTCACGCAAACGCTCGATCGTTGCGGCCATCTCTTCAAGAGTAAAACCAAAATCAGTAATCTGCTGTTCTAGGCGACCACGCGAAATACTTGTCTCACCAGCAAGATTCACTAAGGCATCAATCAACGATGCGCCCACACGAACAGATTCTTGTGAGCCTGACTTTTTCTCTTTAACAGGCTTCGATGGGCTTTGTTGTTGGCCAAGCTGAATCAACTCTTGGCTTGCAGAAGATTGCTCAACAACTTCTACTGGAGTTTCGTTTTGAGGCTCCTCTTCTGGCGCTTGATCAGTTAGCTGCGCAAGGAAATCTTTGGTGAGACTATGCAATGCATCTTGAGCTTTTAATGCTAGCGCTTTGAGTTCACCCTCAAAGGCTTCGCCATTTGAATAGGCTTGGATTAAACGTGTTTCAAAATCATGACTCGTGTCTGCCAACTTATCTAAGCTCGCTAGACGGGCACCACCTTTGAGAGTATGCAGTACTCGTTGCAACTCTTGATTGTAGTTCTGTTCGGTTGGCGCATCAGCCCAATCCGCCATGTTCGTTTCGAGCGCTTCGATGAGTTCCTGCGCCTCCTCGGCGAACATATCAAGCACTTCTTTATCGAGGGCGTCTTCTTCTGATAATTCAGGCTTAACAGGTTCCGCTGGCTCTGGCTCAACTGGAATTGTCGTCTCTTTTACGAGCGTTATCTCTTCAACTTCAACAATTTCAGGTTCTGTAGCCTCGATATTCTCAACTTCAGATTCTACTTCTGTTTGCTCAGGCTGAGGTGCTGGAACCTTACTTAATACTGGTTCTTCACCAGCAATAGAGCGCTTAACAGCTTCTAGCAAATCTAATGCTGGAGCAGGAACAGAACCCGCTTCAACACTATCGACCATAGACGCTAGTGCATCATGACACTGAAGACAAAGTTCAATCACGGCCGGACTCGCAACGGTGTGTGCTTCAACCGTGCGCTCAAACAATGTTTCTAACTCATGTGAGAGATCACCAATTGCAGTGACCTCAGCCATACGTGCACCACCTTTTAGCGTATGTAGATCGCGCTGCAATTCACCTACAAGCGTAAAATTATCACTCTCACTCTGCCATTGGTGCAGTAGCTCGCCTGAATGATTGATCAACTCTAGCGCTTCTTCCAAGAAAATTTCAGCTAACTCAGGATCAAGTTCCGCCAAAGATCCTGAAGCAGTTTGATCAACTTCTTCAACTTGGATGGTTTCTTCTGGTACAGCTTCTAGTTCCGTCGCTACAAGCTCTTCTTCAGTTTCTTCTACAGCATACTCTGGAATGGCTTCAGCTAGAGATTCCTCAAGTGCATCAATACTAATTTCGATATCTTGCTCTTGCTCTTGCTCTTGCTCTTGCTCTTGCTCTTGCTCTTGCTCTTGCTCTTGCTCTTGCTCTTGCTCTTGCTCTTGCTCAAGAGTTTGATGCTCAGAAGCTATCTCTGCCAACAAGTTAAGCAACTTCGCATCAACATCTGCACTTAAGCCCGCAGCTGTCTGATCCATCATATCGATCAAACCATCATGACCCTGTTTGATCGTCGCAATAAATTTGGAACTTGGCGCACTTTCAGAATGATTGATTACATCATATGCACTTTCTAAAGCACGACATAACTCTACAATGGCATTCAGACCTGACACCTTCGCGCCGCGTTTAAGCTTTGTAACTTCATCATAAAGCTTATTGAAGTCTTCATTAGTAATCGCGCCTTGCTGCCACTGATCAATAATGCGCTCCGCATCGAGCAAAATATCCAAGCCTTCAGTTAGGAACATTGCAACCAACTGAGGGTCTTGCGTATTCGGTATCAAGGCATCAGTTTCTTGTTCAAGATCTGACATGCGGTGCTGTTTATACGCAGCTAACTTGGCAACTAATTCTATTGATCCTGGAACACTTTGCTGAGGCGATGACTCTAGCTGCGCAATACCTTTACGACACACATCCATGCTCTCTTGCATTAATGCTGCTAGCTTGGCATCAACTTCCAAGCCATTAGCGCGCAACTCTTTCACAAGGTGCTCTAGCGGTACGGCAATCTCAGCAATTGGCTGAATGCCTGCTGTATTCGCACTACCTTTGAGCGTATGAAGCGCACGAGATAACGCATCGTTCACAGCAATCGGCTGGTCACCCTCAACCAACATCGCAAAGTGCACAATAGTATCGATGTGCTGCGTCGCTTCTTGCTCAAAAATACTTAACAAGGAATCTTCAATTTCTTCAGAAGCAACAGTTTTCTGAACCGGCTCTTGCGGATTTTCCGATTCTTCCACTTCACCCGTAGATGGGGCAGAAAGCTCTACTTGCTCACCCGCTATCAATGCTTGCGCATGCGCTTCAACTTCAACAGGATTGAGCACTGGCGCCTGACGTAATTTAAAGTTTTCGACTAAAGCTGGAATATGCGCCGCAATATTCTGAACAAAATCAGCGATAGAGGAATTCATCTCTGTTGTCGCATCAATAATACGATTAAGAAGATTTTCAACTGCCCATGCTATTTCACCAATATCGAGGGCTTCCACCATGCGGCCACTGCCCTTCAATGTATGAAATGCACGGCGCAACTCTGTCAACGCTTCTTTGTCCTCATAATTGTCTACATAGCGCGGTAAATAAGTTTGAATCGTCTCGTTTACTTCTTCCGCTTCTTCAACAAAAATTTCTAGAATTTCATCGTCAATTAAATCATCGTCGGACTCGTCTTGTGGTGCTTCAACTTGCGTAGCGTCGATATCGTTTGCCGGCGCGACTTCAGCTTCAATCTCGATATGCTCTTCGTCTGAAAATTCTTCTGCAACTTGTCCGTCAAACACTACCTTAACTTTCTCAGCCAAAGACTGACTTAAATTAGAGTCTTGCCCTTTTGAGAACGCTTCTAACAACGGAGCCATGTTTTGACGAATCTGATCAATGACATCGAGTTCACCAGCTTTTATTTCAATGGTTTGCTCAATTCGCTTATTAAGTCGCTCTTCCACAACCCAGGCTAGATCTGCAATCGCATTTGCACCAACTAACTTACCACTACCTTTCAAAGTATGGAAAGCACGACGAAGCTCAGCCAAAGCTTCCTGATTCGCGGCATCAACGTGCAATACTTTAGTCGCCGCTTCGATGTCAGCAGCAACTTCTTCTACTTCTTCAGCAAAGATTTCTAGGATATCTTGATCAATTAACTGCTCATCGCTTTCCTTCGCGACTGACTCTGGCGCTTCACTAGCCGCTTCAGATATGTGGTGAGGGGAAATATGCGTAGTTGCATCCGATCCATTCGTCACGCCAAGCTTATGCAAGCTTTCACGCGCAACTTCCAAGAAGCGGTCGCTTTCTGGAGCACCTTCAGAGAGGCGTTCGATGTAGTACTCAATACTACTAATTGCATCAGCTAAGCGATCTAGCTCTGACCAATCAGGCTTTACTGTCTCTCGAATTAAACGTTCGCTGATATATCGACTGCAGCCACTAATCAATTCAGCAGCTTCTTCCAAAGGAATAATCTGTAAGCCACCACGAACACTTTCTAGAATCGCGGGAACACCCTCAATCTGCTTGATATCCCAATTAGAAGTAATAAAACCAACAATGCCATTTTTAGCTAATTCAATTGATGCTTTAGATGCCTCAATCACTGCTGCATTAGCATTCTCAAATTGCTCAACCGGCACGGCATTAGCAGCCTCAGGGCCTTCAGCGAGATGTCGAACTTGAACTTCAACAGACAAAATCGCGTCAGCAAGATTCATCATTGAGTCTTGATCAACCGAAACAAAGTCTTTGCTATCTAAGACATTGATCTGCTCTTCTAGAACTTTTTCTGCATCAGAGATACCGACCATTTGTAGCGAACTGGCCATCTGACGAAGCGCCGGAATTAACTCTTTCAAGTCATCGACTTGAGCGCTCTGATCTCGGGATACAAGGTCAATTTTATCTTTGAAAGAAGCAAGCTCTTCCATCAAAACAGAAGCAATCGTACTTAGCGTTGATTTATCTGGGCCAAGAATCTCTTTTTCTGGGTCGTCATCGATTTGCAATCCAAATTGATCGCGCAATGAAGTAATTCGCTCCGATGAAGCGTCGCTTGTTGCAACATAATAAAGAAGATTTTCCAACAAAGATGTCGGCACTAAACGTGTCATCGCATCATCAGCTTCTTCAATCATAGCCTTAAGCTGAATATCAAGTTCACGCAGTAATTGCTTTTGCGCGCTGCCTAGGCTCTCTTCAGATGCATTCAAGGTCTCTAAGAAGGCGTAAGCAATCGTCCACAATTGACCTAAAGGACTTCCTTTACTGAATTTTTCTAAACGCTCAATCACTTTGCTTAAAAAATTCAAATGCTCTTGAGAGTTGGTATTGCGAATAACGTTTGCCAGAGAAGACTGAAAACGTTGACGAAGCTTACGAAGGTTTTCAGCAACTTTCTTATCCTGCATGCGCGCATTTAAAACAGGATTCGGCTCGATAGCATTGCCAGCTAAATCTGGATGAAAGCCCGCCGCAACAAACTCTTCACCTTTAGCCGCTTTAAGGTCATTGAAGACAAGGACCAAAGTAGAAGGAACATCAGCTAGGGCTTCATTAGCAGCTTCTAAATAATTCTGCAGATGAAGAATACCTGCCATCAAAGCTTCTAAAGCTTCATCAAAACTGGCAACCGAATTATCTCGAAGAGCCGCGCATAGCTCTTCCATTTGGGAAGCAACCGTAGCCGCACCGTATAATTCGACCATTTTTAATGTGCCGACAACTTGATGCAGATGGCTCAAGCAAAAATTTAACTGCGTAGGTTCTGAACGATCATTTGCGAAAAGTTCGAGTGCATTGCGCGCAAGCAACAGAGTCTGATCTACCTCTGCCCTAACCCAATCAAGTGCAATGTTTTGATGGCTACTGGCCATTACTCGATACCTCTAATTTTTATTAGTCTCTAACACGCTGGAAAGCCAAGGCGCGTTTATCATCAACTCTTTTCAATTTCGGGTGGCTCCAATCAAGTGCTTCTCCAGCACCAATAATCAGAACACCACCAAGTGCGAGTCGATCACCTAGTTCATTCAAAATTTCATGCCGAAGCTCGTTACGAAAATAAATCAGAACATTCTGGCAGTAAATTAAGTCCTGATTATTGATCGGGCTTTGACTTATATCGCGCATATTCTGTTTCGCAAAACATACACGCTGACGAATGTTTTCCTGAACCTGAAATTCATTTTCAGCTAGCTGTGTGAAGTACGTGCTTTTCCATGCTCGAGGCAACCCAGTCATACGACGTTGTTCATACACCGCGTGACGCCCCTTCCCTAAAACTCCCCAGCTCACATCAATGCCTGTGACACCAAACTTAGGCTCACACTTAATTTCTTTGAACAAGCTATCGCATAAAAATGCCAAGGAGTAACTTTCCTCGCCACTACTGCACCCTACGCTCCAAATAGCTAAGTTCCGGTCTTTCTTTCTCTTTAAGCGACTCTTCATTACCAAGTAAGCAAGAGCCATTGCATTGGAGTCTCGATAAAAACGTGTTTCACCGATAACTAATCGATCCAACAATACCAACCATTCTCCTAGCCCCTGCAAGGGTGCCGATACCTCTTGAAGGTAATGGTCGTAATCGTTATATCCCAATTCGCGCATGCGAATGGTCAAACTAGACTGTAAACGGGATTTTTGATCTAAAGGAAAATGTGTACCAAGCTTCTCTTCAACAAACGACCGCCAACTTTCAAACTGGCGGTCATCCATATTCGGAATGATCAATTCATCTTGACTCATGTCGCTTGTAAACATCCCTTGGGGTTGAACAGACATTTAATTCGGCTCAACCGTACAATCACAGATTACGAAGCTTGCGCAGCTTCATCATCATCCAAAGGAAGCTTAAAGCCTGATACCGATTCTCTTAGCTGGCTAGCAGTTTGAGCAAGGTGGCCAACGGATTCTGCCGTTGCACTCGTACCCGCTGTTGTTTGCGATGTAATCTCTTGGATTACATTCATCGTGTTTGATACATGGCCTGCAGACATCGACTGTTGTCGCGATGCATTGGAGATGTTTTGAATCAAGTCAGCTAGGTTCATCGATACGCTCTCGATCTCTTCTAGCGCAACACCCGCGTCTTGAGCCAAGCGAGCCCCACGTACTACTTCGGCAGTTGTTTGTTCCATTGAGATAACTGCTTCGTTCGTATCCGTTTGGGTTGTTTTAACAAGTGCCTCAATCTGTTTCGTCGCTGCCGATGAACGTTCTGCTAGGCGCTGAACCTCGTCCGCAACAACCGCGAAGCCTCGACCTGCGTCACCCGCCATCGATGCCTGAATTGCGGCGTTCAAAGAAAGAATGTTTGTTTGGTCGGCAATGTCGTTGATCAAGGATACGATATCGCCGATTTCTTGCGAAGATTCACCCAGTCGTTTGATGCGCTTAGATGTTTCTTGTATCTGCTCACGAATTGTATCCATACCGTTAATGGTATTGTTTACAACGTCAGAGCCTTTTTTCGCGATCGTTACAGATCGCTCCGCAACCGCGGCTGATTCTGCTGCATTTGAAGATACCTGATCAATCGACACAGCCATCTCATTGATCGCCGCAGACGCACCAGCAATTTCTTGTGCTTGGTTTTCTGAAGAGTCGGCCAACTTCATAGTCGCACCCTGCGTTTCACTCGCAGAAGAGGCAACCTGTACAGCCGTATCTCGAATTGCTTTTACCAGACCACGCATCTGATCGATCGCGAAGTTAATGGAGTCGGCTATCGCGCCGGTGAAATCTTCCGTTACTGTCGCTTCAGTTGTGAGGTCACCATCTGCCAGATCAGCTAGTTCGTCTAGTAAACGCAAAATTGCGTTTTGATTTTGCTCATTTTGCTCTTCTGTCATACGCAAGCGCTTTTGCGATTCCTGATAAAGCAACACACCAATGACAACGATTAACGCAATAATTAGAGCCAAAATAAAGTAGGCAAGGGCAGCACTGAAGAAGCGGCCATCGGCTTGGCTTTGCACGCTATTGGATAGAGCGTACGTTTCATCAAGTAGCGCAATAGAATCTTCAAAGATTAAGTTAGCCGCTTTACGCACCTTGAATAACTCAGGGGAAGTTTCAAGAATTGCTTGTACGTTACTATCAACATACTCGAACAACTCGGCAATCGCTTCTAGACCATAAATCGCGTCTTCATCTGTCACTTGCGAAATTTCCATGGCCTCATTGCCATCGAACATCGAGTTCATAACACGACCAAACAAGCGCGCATCTTGACCAAAACGATTCGCTGCAATCGCAGCATCCTCATCACCGGATAGAATGTTATTTACACTTCGAACAATACGTTCAGCACGTAGAGATTGACGTTCAGCTACGGAGATTTGGTCGGCTGGAGCATCACCATCAAGAAGAATCGATACAACGTCCTCATACTCCACCTGAAGTTCAGGGATGGTGTCGTTTAGAGTTTGCGCGATCTGGTGAAGGCTAAGAACGGTGTCTTGGTTTTCAAGAATACGGTCAGCATTGGAACGCACATTCTCCCAACGCGCCGTTACGCCCGTCTCGATAGGTAGAACGGATGCCGGCAAGCCAGTCTCTGGATTACCATTGACGATATATCCAAGTAGCTTTTCAAAATCTTCACGCGAGCGCTTTAACTGCGCGAAAGCTTCTTCTTTACCAGATGCAGCTTCCGTCGAGTTTTTCGCAATTTCTTGAGAAAGTACTCTCAAGTCACTGGCGTACGCACTGTAATCTCTATCGTAACTACTATCACGCCCGATAAAGTAAGAAACCACTATTAGAAAAACTAACAATGTGACGAGGGCTATCCCTAACCAAAAGATAACCCCTGTGTTATCTTGATCAGAGCTGAATCTTCCGGACATAATCTTCATTTTTTTTCTGGCTCCCGGCCTTTCGCAGTTCTTACTATTTTTGTGTCAATGACACGCTTGTAAATCTGGCGTCTGATACCAATCGCTTAGCATCAAACACCAACCAATCTTTACCATCTCTATTGAATGCACCATCCACAAAGGCAACGATATTTTTCGACAATGGTTCTGAAGTGGTATTTTTCAATCCTTCTTGTTCGAAGTGTTGCATGCCCTGAACGTGGTCGACCAATAAACCACTGAGCATGTCGTTATGTTCCACAACAAGAATTCTTTTATCTCGAGATCTAATCCGTTCGCTTGGTACGCCAAAAAAACGAGACAAATCAATGATAGGAATGAGGCGGCCTCGAATATTGGAAACACCCAACACCCAAGCTTTTACTCCAGGAATAACGGTATATTTTGGAACATGTAATAGCTCGGACACGGACCCCATGCCGGCTATGAATTGATAACCCGCTAGCGAAAATCCGATACCACTAAAATATTCACGAACTTCTTCTTGGGCAGGCAAGCCTACAGAAAACTGCGCACTTTTCTTCGCTATATCTCGTAAAGCATCAAACGAGTGCGCGACTTCACTACTCATACTATTTAATCAAGTAACTCGTTAATGGTAGCGATGAGGTCATTTTCGCTAACTGGCTTAACTAAGTATCCTTTCGCACCTTGGCGCGTACCCCAAACTCGATCAGTCTCTTGATCTTTGGTAGTAACAATCACTACTGGAATGTCAGCGGTCTCAGGTGTTCTCGTTAATTGACGAGTTGCTTGGAAACCGTTTAACCCAGGCATTACAACATCCATCAAAATAAGATCAGGACGTTCCTGACGTGCAACGGCTACGCCATCTGCGCCATTATCAGCTGTAATTACTTCGTGTTTATGCTGGTCGAGAATTGTTGAAATCTTGCGAATTTCTGTTGGTGAATCATCGACGATAAGTATACGAGCCATAGCTCTCCCTCATTTAATTCATCTTGCGATGAGAGAATTGTTAATCCTTTACTTAGCCATTTTGAGGTGCATGATTACGAATCGTACTCAGCAACTCATCCTTACTAAACGGCTTAGTTAAATATTGATCTGAACCCACAATACGGCCTTTAGCCTTATCAAACAGACCATCTTTACTCGATAGCATAATGACCGGGGTTGATTTAAAAGCACTGTTATTTTTGATCAAAGCGCAAGTTTGATAACCATCAAGACGTGGCATCATAATATCGACAAAAATAATGTCTGGATTTGAATCTGCAATCTTTGCCAAGGCATCAAATCCATCGGTTGCCGTAATGACCATGCAACCTACCTTCTTTAATAAGGTTTCAGCTGTACGTCGAATGGTCTTACTGTCGTCGATGACCATTATTTTTAAATTTTCGAAATTATCTTCCATTTGTATTACTGCCTAGGCAATTACCCGTGCACTGTGTGCGTTTTTTATATAAACAATAGGCGCCATTATCGGTCCATAAAACTTACTATAGACCAATATCTTAAAAGTGTTTCTTAATATCAATTCACGAACTGAATTGCTAAGTATCTATTATGTATAACTTATTTCTGAAACTTGGGCTTATTTTCACTGTCTTAACGACGTCAAAGTCCCACGCATCAAACACTTACCCTGATTTAAGTAGCTTAAGTGCTCTATGACGACTATCTTTGACACCTTATTTTTAAGACTAGTACAAAAATTATTTTTGGTAGGTTTTCTATGGCGATAAAGCTTGGAATTGTGATGGACCCCATCACAACCGTAAACACAAAGAAAGACAGCACATACGCAATGATGCTTGCCGCTGATGCAAAGGGATGGGAAATCTACTACATGGAGCAAAAAGATTTATCGCTCGTTCAAGGCGAAGCTTACGGCTCTATGCAACGCATACATCTCAAACAAGACCCCGAAAATTGGTACGCATTAGATAACTCAGTCGATAGCCCTCTCACTCAGTTAGATGTTTTATTAATGCGCAAAGATCCGCCTGTAGATAGCGAATTCATCTATGCCACCTATATTGCAGAACGAGCTGAGCAGCAAGGCTTACTAGTGGTCAACAAACCTCAGAGCCTTAGAGACTGTAATGAGAAGGTTTTCGCTACGGCTTATCCACAGTGTTGCCCTCCCGTATTAATCAGTCGCAACCCAAAACAGTTGAGAGCCTTCGTTGATGAGCACCAGCACGTCATTTTCAAGCCATTAGATGGAATGGGTGGCACCTCTATATTTAACGTAAAAGCTGGCGACCCAAATATTGGT